>JAKBCB010000106.1 GCA_021808185.1 Pseudomonadota bacterium | reverse complement strand
GGGCCTGATGCGGCTGACCGACATCATGCTGTGTTTCCCCAGCGTGTTCCTGCTGCTGTTCGTGGCCGCCTTCGTTACGCCCAGCCTGACCAGCATCGCGCTGATGATCGGCCTGACCTGCTGGATGGAGATCGCGCGCATCGTTCGCGCCCAGATCATGGCGCTGAAATCGGCGGACTTCATCGCCGCCGCCCAGATGGCCGGGGCACCCGCGTGGCGCATCGTGCTGCGCCAGATCCTGCCCAACACGCTGGCGCCAATCCTGGTCGCGGCCACGCTGAACACCGCCAATGCCATTCTGCTGGAAAGCTATATCAGTTTCCTCGGCTACGGCATCCAACCGCCGGAGGCGAGTTGGGGCAACATGCTGACCAATGCGCAAAGCGATTTCCAGGTCGATGCCTGGCTCGCGGTGTTCCCCGGCCTCGCCATCACGCTCGCCGTGGCCAGCTTCAATTTCATCGGCGATGGCCTGCGCGATGCGCTCGATCCGCGTGTGCGGGATACATGAGCGCGCTGCTCGATGTGTGCGACCTGTCCGTGGCGTTTGGCGACACCCGTGCCGTGGACGGAGTGTCCTTCAGCCTCGCGCCGGGCGAGACGCTGGGGCTGGTGGGCGAGAGCGGCTGTGGCAAATCGACAACGGCGCTGGCGCTGATGCGGCTGCTGCGGGGCGCGCGGCTGGGTGGCTCGGCGATGTTCGGCGGGCGCGACCTGTTGGCGCTGGATGAGGCGGCGATGCGCCGTGTTCGCGGTGCCGAGGTGGCGATGATCTTCCAGGACCCCGGCACCGCGCTGCACCCGCTGATCCGCGTCGGGGATCAGGTGGCCGAGGTTGTGCGCGCGCATCTGGGCCTGTCGGGGGGCGATTCGCGCGCGCGCGCGCTGGATTTGTTCCGGAAGGTCGGTATCGCGGCGCCGGAGCAACGGTTGCGCGCCTATCCGCACGAGCTGTCCGGCGGCATGTGCCAGCGCGTGATGATCGCCGCCGCCATTGCCTGCTCGCCGCGCCTGCTGCTGGCGGACGAGCCGACGACGGCCCTGGATGTAACGGTGCAGGCGCAGATCCTCGAACTTCTCCGTGCCGTCTCGCGCGAGGCCGGGATGGCGGTGGTGCTCATCACGCACGATCTTGGCGTGGTCGCCGGCATGACCGACCGGGTTGCCGTGATGTATGCCGGCCGAATTGTTGAGTCGGCAGCGACTGACACGCTGTTTGCCCGGCCCGCGCACCCGTACACACGCGGCCTGCTCGGCTCGGTCCCGGCGCTGGACAGCGGTTGGGAGGAGGAACTGGCGACCATTCCGGGCAGTGTGCGGACGGCAGCTGACGTGCGCGGCTGCCCGTTCGCGCCGCGCTGCCCGCTCGCCTCCGAAGTATGCCGCGAGGCGCCGCCGCTGATCGAGGGCGCGGCGGGCCACCTCGTCGCCTGCTGGAAGGCGGCATGAACGCGCCGCTCGTCGCCACGCTGGGCCTCGCGCGGCACTACCGCACCGGCCGGGGCGTGCTGCGCGCATTGGATGGGGTGGATCTGAGCATCGACCGGGGGGAAACCCTCGGCCTCGTCGGCGAGAGCGGCAGCGGCAAGAGCACGCTCGGCCGCACGCTGGTGGGCTTGCAGGCGCCCACACACGGCAGCGTGCTGTTCGACGGGGCGGACACGGCGGGCCTGCGTGGCGACGCCCTGCGCGCGCTGCGCCGGCGCCGGCAACTGGTGTTCCAGGACCCGTCCGGCGCGCTCAATCCGCGCATGACGCTCGGCGCCACGCTGCGCGAGCATCTGCGCGTGCAGGGCTGGACCCGCGCCGCCGTGCGCGAGCGCGTGCCGGACGTGCTGGAGCAGGCCGGCCTGCCGGCCGCGTTCGCCGGCCGCTACCCGCACGAGATTTCCGGTGGCCAGCGCCAGCGCGCGGTGATCGCGCGCGCGATCAGTACCGACCCGGATTTCATCGTCGCCGACGAGCCGGTATCGGCGCTGGACGTGTCCACCCGCGCCCAGATCATCAACCTGCTGCGCGGCCTGCAACGCGCGCGCGGGCTGACCATGCTGTTCATCAGCCACGATCTCAGCGTCGTCGCGCATACCTGCCGCCATGTGGCCGTGATGTATCTCGGCCGCATCGTCGAGGTGGCGCCGCGCGAGGTGCTGTTCGCCACGCCGCGGCATCCGTACACCGCGGCACTGCTCTCCGCCGTGCCGGTGCCGGACCCGGTGCGGGAGCGGCAGCGCGGCCGCATCCTGCTGGTCGGCGAGACGCCGGATCCCTCAAGCCCGCCCAGCGGCTGCCGCTTCCATCCGCGCTGCCCGCTGGCGAGCGGGATCTGTGCCCAGGTCGATCCGCCGATGCGCTCCCTCGCCCCCGGCCACACCGCCGCCTGCCACCACAGCGACAAGGTCGGCAGCGTCGAGGCGGTGGCGCAGGCGGCGCGGGGGCTTACCGCTCTCGGCTGAGCCCCTGAGCCGCGAGTGCCGCGAGGTAGTCTTGCCAGCGCCGCGTCTGCTCCCGGCCAAGCTGGTGCAGATAGTCCCAGGAGAAGATGCCGGTGTCGTGCCCGTCGTCGAACAGGATGCGCACGGCATAGTGGCCGACCGGCTCCACCCCGGCGATGCCGACATGGCGCTTGCCGGGCACGGTGCGGCGTTCGTTGGGGCCGTGGCCCTGGACCTCGGCGCTCGGGCTTTCCACGCGCAGGAACTCGGCGGGGAAGGCGAAGCGGCTGGCGTCGTCGAACTCCACTTCCAGGCGCTGTTCCGCGCGCTTCAGCCGGATTTCCGTGGGGGTGGGCATCAGGTCTCGTCCAGGCGGCGCGCTTCCTCGGGCAGCATGATCGGGATGCCGTCGCGGATGGGATAGGCGAGGCCGGCGGTGCGGCTGATCAACTCGTTCGCCGCGCGATCGTACACCAAAGGCGCCTTGGTCAGCGGGCAGACCAGCACATCGAGCAGGCGCGGGTCCACGGGGACTGTCGGTTCGGGCAAGGCGTCTTGCGGGTGCGACATCGCTGTTCCGTTTCCTCTCAACTTGCCTGCGCCCGGTCCGACTGCGCGCCGTGGGTGTCGATGCGCAGCAGCGCCAGCAGCGTCGCTGCCCGGTCGCCCTGCGTGGCCGCTTCCAGCAGCGCCTGCTTCTCCGCCGGCTCGAACGGGCAGACCATGGCGAGCGTGGTGACCAGCATCTCGTCGTTCATCTGCCCGATCGCGTCCCAGTTGGCATCGAACCCGCGATGGGTGAAATACCCGCGCAGGGCGGCGAGCAATTCCTCGCGGTCGAAGCCCGCGGCCTCCGGCGGCGTGAGGTCGCCCGCGAAGGCCGCGAAATCGGCCCGCACGCGCCGGTAGCCGCGCCGCGTCGGCAGTTCCTCGGCGATGGCGAAGCGGCAGACGCCGGTCAGGGTAATCAGGTACCGGCCGTCATCGGTCTCGCTGAACGAGGACAGCCGGCCGAGGCAGCCGACGCGGTACAGACCGGGGCCGGTTTCGAGTCTTGGCTGTTGCGGGTCGGGCTGCGTCATGCCGAACAGCCGCCCGGCCCCAAGCGCATCCTCGGTCATCGCGAGGTAGCGCGGCTCGAAAATGTTCAGCGGCAGGCGGCCACGCGGCAGCAACAGCGCGCCGGTCAGGGGAAACACCGGGAACGCGGCCGGCAGCTCCTCCGCATGTGGGTTCGGCGTGCCGGTCACGATCACGACCGCGTCACCTGAACAACAGCGCCGAGAGCTTGCGCCGGGCCGCCATGGTCGCGGGGTCGTCGAAGCCCCAGGCCTCGAAGAACTTCAGCAGTTGCAGCCGCGCCGCGTCCTCGTTCCATTTCGGTGCCGCGCGCATGATCTCCAACAGTGCGTCCGCCGCCTCGGCGCGCTGGCCGGTGGCGTTCAGCGCAGTCGCGAGGTCGTAGCGGGCCTGATGGTCCTGCGGATTGCTGGCGAGGCGGACGAGGAAGCTGTTCAACTGGTCCTTGGCCGCACGGCCTTCCTCGGCCAGTTTCAGCGCGCTGCGGGCGCCCGCCACCTCGGCATGCTCGCGCAGCTTCTCCGGCACCTGGTCGAGCACCTCCTGCGCTTGGGCGGTGTCGTCCAGGGCGAGCAGCGCGCGTGCCAGTCCGCCCCAGGCCTCGGGGTTCTCCGGTTCCTGTTGCAGCATGGCGCTGAAGAGTTCCGCCGCGTGCTGCGGCTGCCCGGCTTCCATGGCCGCCTTCGCCTCGGCCAGCAGGTCCGCCGACGGCATCGAGCCGCCCGCCATCTTCAGCAGCGCCTCGAGGAAGCGCTTGATCTCGGATTCCGGCAGCGCGCCCTGGAACAGGTCGGCGATCTGGCCCTGCCAGAAGGCGGCGACGGTGGGGATCGATTGCAGCGGCAGACCGAGCTGGGCAAGCTGGCGCACCAGCGCCTGATTCTTGTCGACGTCGATCTTGACCAGCCGCACCCGCCCGCCGGCGCTGCGCACAACCTTCTCCAGCGTCGGCGTCAGCGTCTTGCACGGGCCGCACCAGGTGGCCCAGAAATCGACGATCACCGGGATGTTGCGCGATGCCTCGACGACATCGCGCATGAAGGTGGTCTGGTCGCCGTCGGTGATGATGCCGTCAGCGCCGGGGGCCGGCGCCGCCGGAGCGTGCGGGCGGGCCGGGGCGCCGCCGCCCTGGCCTGGCTTCTGGCCGATAAGGTAGTCCATCGCGGGCGTCCTCGCTTGTCCTGCTGCCATAGATGTTGCGGACCGAGGCGGCCACAAGCCATGAAACGCGGCGTCCGGCAAGCGCCCTTGCGACGGGATGCCGCCGCGACGGACCGGGCTGGGCGCCACCGTCATGATTGTCGGGGGCAAGGCAAGGCGCAAAATACGCGGACACTATGGCGGTTGCCGTGGTCGTGACGGTCCGCCGTGCATCCAGACGTGTCCGAACGGCAATTATACGAAAATGCCGCAAATGATCTGGCGAACTTAACTCAACGGAACGTGTCCATACCCGTTGCCGGAGATTATTGTGCCGCCGGGCCGCCGGGCTTGCTACCAATGGCCACCCGATGACCCGCTGTGGGACAGGAGGCATCATGATGCGACATGCGAAAAAGCTGCTGAGCTGGGTAATCGCTGCGAGTGTGGCCGCGTGCCCGTTTGTGGCCGAGGCGGCGGATATCTGGCTAGCGCCCCCCGATCCCGTCACTCAACATAATCAGGACTTCCCGTTATTTTTTGATAATCCGGCCGCCTGGTCACGCGCGGCAGCCAATATTGCCGTATTTTCCGTCACGGCGAACTATCTCGTCCGATCGCCCAAAGATGTTGTGCAGCGTCAGTTGGCATTCCTCCGGTCCCACGGAATCAAACTTGATGTTTCGATTCTCGCGATGACGGCCGACAAACACATCTGCGGCAATGGGATCGAGGGTATGGTTTGGCCCGGTGAGCCTGCGGCGTACGCCCGCCAGATCAAGGCACTGGGGGCGGATGTGGACACGTTTTCGTTCGATTGGCCGTTGACGTCCGGCCACACGCTCCAACGCGAGAACGCGTGCAAATACAGTGTCCGTGAGGCGGCCCATCGTCTCGGAGCTGTGGCCCGCACGCTCATGGCAGCCTTCCCGAACGTCAAGTTCGTCGATCAGGAGCCGCCAAACGCGATGTCGCTGCCGGCGTGGAAACAGACCCTCTCGGAATGGCTGACGGATTTTCAGGCCGAGGCAGGGGTGCCGATGTACGCAATGTCGATGGACCTCAATTGGCCCACCGCGTGGACCATGCCCGCCATCGAGACCGCCCAGTTACTGCGCGGCAAGGGTGTGAAGGTGGGAGTGTTTATCAACGCCGGCGGCGGGGCGACGCAAACCGCCGACGCCTGGACTGCTGCGGTCAAGCGGAATGTGTGTAGCGTCCGCGCCACTGCGATCGCTCCAGACTATCTCGAAGTTTCTAACTGGGAGCAGATGCGTGTCCCCAACTTGCCGGAGACCAACCCCGGCAGTCTGACCTCGGTCGTGAACTGGGTCGCAGCCGGCGGCGGCTGCGCGCCGTAGCGCGGCAGGTGTGGGTGAGGGGCGCCGGAGGTCGTATGGCCTACGGCCCCGCGGGGCCGAACACCGCCCGCAGCACCACGTAAAGCAGGCCCCCCACGAGAAACCCGACCAGGGTTCCGTTTACGCGCACGTATTGCAGGTCGCTGCCCACGCGCAGTTCGAGTTTCTCGGTGATCGTTGCCGCGTCCCAGCGTCCGACCACGCCGGCGATGAACCCGGAGACGCGCGCCTGGGCGGCGGGCAGGAAGCCGGCGAGAATCCCCTCCGCTGTCTGCTGCACCCGTGCCCGCGCGCCCGCATCGGTCTCCAGCAACGTGCCGAGATTGGCCAGGGCGCCGGCGAGAAAGGCGACCGTGTGGCTGCCCGGGCGGCTTGCATCCGCTTCCAGCGCAAGGCGCAGGCGCGACCAGATGTCCCACACCCAGGCCTGCACAGTGTCGTGCGCGACCACCTGGCGCACCGCTCGGCCGATCTCCGCCGCGCGCGCCGGGTCTTGCTCCATGCGGGCGATTTCGCGGCGCATCCATTCGTCGAACGCGGCGCGCAGTTCGGAGCCGTCGTCCTGCATCTTGTCGAGTTCGGCGTTGACCTGCGTCAGCACCCGCCGCGCGATCGAGGCGCCGAGCGCCCAGCCGACCAGTTTGCCGCCCTGCTCGCGCACCCGCTCCTCGATGGCGCGCCGCAGCGCACCCTCGCGTTCGGCCAGAACAAGTTTCAGCCGGCCGAGCATGAAGCTGAACACCTCCTGGTGCCGCCCGCCCTCCAGCAGGGCGCGCAGGGCGCGTGCCATCACCAGCCCCGCCGCGGGGCCGCCGACGAGGCGGGGGATCAGCCGTGCCAGGGTCCGGCGCGCGCGCCCGTCCTCCACCGTGGCCAGCAGCCGGGGCAGCATCCCGGCCAGTGCCCGGGCCGCCGGCGCCATCGCCCGCGGGTCGCGGAACAGGCTCGATAAAATCCCGGCGAAGTCGAGTTGCGCGAGGGTGCGGGCGACCTCTTCCTGGGTGAACACATGGTTGGCCACGAAGCGGCCGAGGGCGCGGCCCAGCCGTTCCTTTTGCGCCGGGATGATCGCGGTGTGCGGGATCGGCAGGCCGAGCGGGTGGCGGAACAGCGCCGTCACCGCGAACCAGTCGGCGATGCCACCGACGAACCCGGCCTTCGCGGCCGCTTGCAGCACCGATGCCGCATATCCCGGCGGCAGCGCGTAGCTGCCGACGGTCAGCGCGGCCATGGCCCCCAGCAGCCCGCTGGCGAACGCCTTGTGACGGCGCAGCGCGCGTCTGGCCCCCCGGTCCGGGTCGCTCGTCGGCGCGGGGGCGCGCGGCGGCGAATGCGCGATTGCGTCCATGCGGAGCCGAGCGTATCGCGCCGCCGCGCCGGCTCGGCAAGGGTGCTCACGCCACCTGATGATTTTATCGGGTGGCCGCCGTGCACCTCACGGCATTGCCCGCATAATACGCGGAGGCGCCTCAGGGTTGGGCGCTTCTGAAATGATTGCATGAAACATAAGCAAATACGCGACTGAATCGCGTGCGGCTTTACGGAAGTGTTGCTCTGCGCGACGGAGGCGGGTCATATCTCGCAGATGCAGCATTCCGTCTCCGACCTCGCCACCGTTCCCGCCCTCGCCCGCGAATTGCTGGCGCTGACCGAGCGCGCGCGCGCCAACGCCGATGCCGATCCGTTCGGCAACCCGGTGCTGTCCATCGCGCTCGCGGTGTCGCGGCGGATGGATCAGGGGACACTGACGCACGACGATATCGAGGCGCTGGTGCGCCATCTGCGGGATGCGGCCTTTGCCGACCGCGCGGCGCGCGTGGCGGCCTATGTCGGCGGCACGGATGCACAGGCCAACCGCGCGGCGATGGCGGCACTGGCGGAGCGGCTGGTGCGGCCCGATCCGGCCGACAGCCCGGTGCCGCTGGCCACGTTCCGCGCCGGCGTCGAGCGCGCGCGCTTCGCCGCCGTGTTCACCGCCCACCCGACCTTTGCCCTGCCCGCCAACGTCAATCATGTCCTCGCCGAAGCCGCCAGCGGCCGGCCGAGCGAGGAGAGCTTTGTCTCGCACCGCTCCGTCGGATTGCGGCTTGAGGACGAGTTCGAGCAGGCCAGTGTCGCCATCCATCACGGCCGCGACGCGCTGGATACGCTGAATGAGGCGATCCTGGTGGCCGCGCGGGCCAACTGGCCCGGGCGTTGGACCGAGATCAAACCCTCGCCGGTGATCCTGACCAGTTGGGTCGGCTACGACACCGACGGGCGCACCGATATCGGCTGGTGGGACACGCTGCGGCTGCGGCTGCGTATGAAGCGGGTGCAGTTGTCCCGCGTCGAGGCGCAGGTGGCCGCGATCCCGGAAGGGGCCGCGATCGCCGCGCGCGTGGCCGAGGCGCTCGCGGCGGTGGACGCACAGATCGCGGCCGCGCCGACCACCCAGGACCCGGACGCGGTGGCGGCGTTCGCGCACCAGCTGGTCGAGCATCGCCATGCGGCGCTGACCACGCCGGAACCGCTGGACGCGCTGTTCCGCGAGGCGCTGGCGACGGCCTCGGAGCCGGCGAAGCTGGCGCTGGCGGTGGCGCGGGCAGGGCTGCATTCGCACGGACTGTCGCTCGCGCACACGCATGTGCGGCTGAACGCGGCGCAGATTCATAACGTCGTGCGCCAGCGCGTCGGCCTGTCCGACCCGCCGGAGGACCAGTCGCGCCGGCGCGTGCTGATCGGCGGCATCAACGCCGCACTGGACACGGTGGCGCCGGTGCCGGTGGATTTCGGCGCGCTGATCGCCGAAGGCGCCTCGGCCGCGCGGCTGATGATGACGGTGGCGCAACTCGTCAAGCACATCGACGGGGCGACGCCGGTGCGCTTCCTGATCGCCGAGACCGAAAGCGGCTACACGTTGCTCTCGGCGCTGTGGCTGGCCAAGCTGTTCGGCATCGAGAAGCACATCGAGATCAGCCCGCTGTTCGAGACGGCGGAGGCGCTGGAGCAGGGCATTCGTGTCCTGGAGGAAGCGCTGCGCAGCCCGCATTACCGCGAGTATCTGAAGGCCACCGGGCGGCTCGCGCTCCAGTTCGGCTACTCGGATTCCGGCCGCTATGTCGGCCCGCTGGCCGCGACCTACCTGATCGAGCGGCTGCGGCTGAAGCTCGCGGAGGCGCTGGCCAAGCACAAGCTGACGGATGTCGAGGTGCTGTTCTTCGACACGCACGGCGAGAGCGTCGGGCGCGGCGCGCATCCGGGGTCGCTGGCGCAGCGGCTGGCCTATCTCTCGCCGCCGACGGCGCGCAAGGCACTGGCGGCTGCCGGGATTCCGGTGCGCGAGGAAAGCGCGTTCCAGGGCGGCGATGGCTATTTGCTGTTCGGCACGCCGGAGCTTGCGACCGCGACCATCGCGCGCATTGCCGAGCATGCCTTCCCGCCGGAACCGCGCTTCGGCGACGCCCCGCCGCCGCCGGACGCGATCTACGAGGAGACGGATTTTTCCGCCGATTTCTTCGCGACCTGCCGCGCCGGGATGCAGGAACTGGTCGAGGATGCGGGCTACGCCGCCCTGCTCGGCGCGTTCGGGCCGGCGTTGCTGGACCCTTCCGGCTCGCGCCCGGCGGCGCGGCAGACCGATGGCATGGCGGGGCCGGCGCTGATCCGCCATCCGCGCGAACTGCGCGCGATCCCGAACAATGCCATTCTGCACCAGCTCGGCTGGCTCGCGAACACGCTGCAAGGGCTGGGAGCGGCGGCGACGCGGCATCCGGAAATGTTCGGCGAACTGCGCGAGACCAGTGTCCGCTTCCGCAACGCCATGGCGCTGGTGCATCACGCCATGGCGCATTCGGATCTCGACGTGCTGCGCGGGGTGGTGGCGACG
>JAKBCB010000105.1 GCA_021808185.1 Pseudomonadota bacterium | reverse complement strand
CCCAGCGGGCGCGCCGCGCCGCCCGCCAGCACGGCGGCGATCTCGGCGCAGGCGGCCTCCCGGTCGGCGGGGACGAACAGCAGCGCGAGCCTTGTGCCCAGCCCCAGCGCGAAGCCGGGGCCGAGCATGCGCCGCAGGTGGGCGTTGGCGCGCAGCACCCGGCCGTGCCGGTCCACCACCGCCCGGCCGGCGGAAGGGTCCTCGAACACCAGGCGCAGCGGCTCGTCCAGTGGGCCCGCGAAGCGGTCGATCAGGCGCGGGACGGAGGCGCGCGGCTTGGCGCCCAGCAGGCTGCGCAAGCGCCCGCGCAACCCGCTCACGCGGCGCGACTCCGCAGCTTCCAGACATAGGCGATCACTTCGGCCACGGTCTGATACAGATCGCGCGGGATCTCGGCGTCAAGCTCCAGCCCGTGCAGCACGCGCGCCAGCGGCGGGTTGGCCACCACCGGGACGTTGTGCTCGCGCGCCACGTCGCGGATGCGCGCGGCCAGCGAGTCCATCCCCTTGGCCACCACGCGCGGCGCGCTGGTGGAGCCGCGCTGGTAAGCCAGCGCCACCGCGTAGTGGGTCGGGTTGGTGATCACCACCGTCGCCGTCGGCACCGCTTTCAGCATCCGCCGCTTGGCGCGCTGCATGCGCAGCCGGCGGATGCGTGCCTTGATGTGCGGATCGCCGTCCATCTCCTTGTGCTCGTCGCGCAGTTCCTGGCGGCTCATGCGCATGGTGCCGGCGAAGGCGATGCGGCCGCGCAGGATGTCGAACCCGGCGATGGCGGCTTGCGCGCCCAGCAGCGTCAGCGTCACCCGCAGCACCTGCCGCGCCATGGTGTCGAGCAAGGTCTCCGGGGTCCACAGCAGCGCCGTCGGCAGCAGCGGCAATGCCGCGCCGATGACCTTCCAGGCGACGGTGCCGGCGGCGACCAGCTTCAGCAGCGACTTGCCCGCCTCGATCAGCGCGTCCAGCGAGGCCACGCGCCGCCAGCCGCGCGCGGGGCTGAGCCGGGCAATGTCCGGCAGCAGCGCCGACAGGTTGAACAGCAGCCCGGTCTGCGCCAGCACCGCGAGCGTGCCTGCGGCGGCGCAGGCGAGCAGGAACGGCCCGGCCAGCCATGTCACGGCCATCAGGGCGCGGTGCAGGGCGACCTCCGGCGGCGTGTCGGGCGGCGCGATCAGCAGCGCCTCCAGCCGCGCCATCAGGGCCCGCGCGGCGGCGGGGCCGGCGGTGCCCAGCAGCACCGCCCCGGTCGCCAGCACCGCGAGCGGCGCCGCTTCCCGCGAGAGCGCCACATGGCCTTCCTCCCGCGCGCGCGAAAGGCGTCGGGGGGTGGCCGCTTCCGTCCGTTCGCCGCCCTCGCCCTCGGCCACCTTCTAGCGCGGCCCCAGGCTTGCGGCACCCGGCAGGGCGGCGAACGCGCCCACCGCGTCCGCCTGCCAGGTCCCGAGCAGGGCAGCGCCGAGCAGGCCGAACAGCGCGATGCCGCCCAGCAGTTGCGCCGGGGTGGCGAGGAAGAACACCTGCAACTGCGGCACCAGCCGCGACAGCAGCGCCAGCACCACGTTCCAGATCACGCCCGCCAGCATGAACGGTGCCGCCAGCCGCAGCGCCAGCGCGAACAGCGTGCCGACGGCGGCGACCACCGTCGTCGCGGTGTCGCCCGCCGGCAGCAGCGCGCCGGCCGGGATCGCCGCGTAGCTGCCGGCGATGGCGGCCAGCGGCAGCGCGTGCAGGCCGCTCGCGAACACCAGCACGGTGGCGCCCAGCCCGAGCAGCCGGCCGATCGCCGCCCCCTGCGGCCCGAGCACCGCGTCCGGCTGCAACACGCTCGACATGCCGGCGACGACGGCGACGATCTGCCCGGCCAGCGGCAGCGCCGCCACGATCAGGCGCGCGAGCCAGCCGAGGAACAGCCCGGTGAGCAGCTCCGCCGCGACCATGTACAGCAGCGGTCCCACATCGTCCGGCGGCGGCGGCATGAGCGGGGCCAGCACCGGCAGCAGCAGCGCCGTCAGCGCCACCGCAAAGCCCGCCCGCACCGGCGCCGGCACTTCCGCCTCGCCCACGCCGGGGATCAGCATGCAGGCGGCACCGGCGCGGCAGATCACCAGGACGAAGGCAAACGCCCAGCCGGGCAAGCCATCCAGCAGCGTGGCGTCGGCGGCAGTCACGAGCCGCCGACCGCCACCAACTGGTCGAACAGCCGATGGGTGAAATCCGTCAGCGTGCCAAGCATGAACGGGCCGAGCACCACCAGCGTCACCACGATGGCCGCGAGCTTCGGCACGAAGGCCACGGTCTGCTCGTTGATCTGGGTGACGGTCTGCACCAGCGACATGACGATGCCGACCAGCAGCCCGACCAGCAGCGGCGGCCCGCCCAGCTTCAACACCACCGTCACCGCCTCGCGCAGCAGCGCGCCGACATCGCCCTCGTTCATGGGTCCGCCCGTTTTGTGCGTCTCGGTGGCCGCGGGTGCGTCAGATCGGCATGCGCATGATGTCCTGGTACGCGGAGACCACGCGGTCCCGGATGGCGGTCGTGGTCTGCAACGCCAGTTCCGCGCGGGAGACGGCCTGCACCACCTCGGTCAGGTTGCCGCCGCCGGCGATGGCGGTCATTGCCTGGTTTTCCGCCACGTGCCCGGCCTGCACCGCGCCATCGACCGCGCGCGCCACCATACCGCCGAAATCGGCCCCGGTGGAGGCCCCGGCCGCGCCGCCATCGACATCCTGATACGCCCGCGCCGCGTCGCGCGGAGACACCCCGCCCGGGGTGACGATCAGCGGTGGCGCGACGCCGCCGGCGATGGGTGTGGCCATTCCCCTGGCGCTACTTCAGGAAGTCGATCGTGCGCTGCAACATGCCGCGCGTGGACTGCATCACCGCGAGGTTGGCCTGATAGCTGCGCTCCGCCTCGCGCATGTCCATCACCTCGATGAAGCTGTTGACGTTGGGGGTGCGCACGTAGCCGCGCGCGTCCGCCGCCGGGTGCGAGGGGTCGTAGCGCATCGGAAACTCGCTCTGGTCGCGGCCGACGCGGGCCACCTGCACGGTTTCGATGCCGAGCGCGCCGTCCATCCGGTTGGCGAAGCTGACGGTCTTGCGTTGATACGGCTTGGCCCCCGGCGCGCTGCCGGTGGTGTCCTGGTTGGCGAGATTTTCCGCGATCACGCGCAGCCGCATGGTCTGCGCCGACATGCCGGCGGCGGAAATATCCAGGGCGCGGGAGATATCCATGATGCTGCCTCGTTGCCTGCCGCCGCGCCGCTACCGCCCGATGGCGGTGCGCACGAGGCCGAGATATTTCTTCGTCAGATTGGTCGCCAGATCGTGCGCCGCGTCGGTGTCGGCGATCTTGGCCAGTTCCTTGTCGATGGCGACCGAGTTGCCGTCTGGCGCTTTTTCCGCCACCTGCGCCGACTGGCCGAACCCGCCCGTGGCACTGGCCGGCGCCAGATGCGCGGGGTCGGTGCGCGCGAGCTGGACGCTCGCCTGCGTCAACGCCGCCGCGAATGGCTTGAGGTCCTGGGACTGCCAGTGCGGCGTGTCGGCGTTGGCGATGTTCCGCGCCAGCAGGGACTGCCGCGCGTCCACCCACGCCAGCCGCCGGTCGGCCAACGCGAACAGCGGAACATCCGAAAGATCCATCGCGCCCACCCCCTCGTCTGGGGAAGGCAGAATGGCGGCGCAATCGTCAATGGGCGGTAAATCCGGGTGCGGCCGCGCGGCAAGACTTTGTCAATGCCCGGCGGCGCATAACCACGGCCGATGTCCGACCCCCAGACCCAGGCCGCCACAATGGCGGAAGCCGCGTGCGGCACGTTGCGCATGGCCCGCGCGCTCGTCGAATCGCGCCGCCACGTCGATCTCGCCGGCTTGCAGGACGCCGTCGGCCGGCTCTGCGCCGCCAGCCTCGACCTGCCGCCCGAGCAGGGCCGCGCGCTGCGCCCGCAACTCGCCGCCGTGCTGGCCGAACTCGATGCGCTGGCGCGGGCGATGCAGGCCGCCGACGGTGGAGGGTTCGCCTCGTGAGCGCGGGCGGGCTGCTCGTGCCGCTGCTGGCCCTCGCCGGCGTGGTCGGGCTGATCCTGCTGGCGCGCCGGGCCGCGCTGCTGTTGCCCAGCCTCGCGCGGCCGCATACGGCAACCGGCCGGCTGCGGGTGGAACAGGCGCTGGCGCTGGATGCCCGCCGCCGCCTGCTGCTGGTGCGCTGCGATGGGCGCGGCGTGCTGCTGCTGACCGGCGGCGCGCAGGACATGGTGGTGGGCTGGCTCGACCCCCCGCCCACAACCAACCGGGAGCCGCCGGCATGATCCGCCTGATTGTCCTGCTGTCGCTGCTGCCGGGCAGCGCGCTCGCGCAGTCGATCTCGCTCGACCTCGGCGCCGCGGGGCCCGGCGTCACCTCGCGCATCGTGCAGCTCACCGCGCTGATTACCGTGCTGTCGCTGGCGCCGAGCCTCCTGGTGATGATGACGGCGTTCGCCCGCATCGTCATCGTGCTGTCGCTGCTGCGCAGCGCGCTGGGCACGCAGGGCGCGCCGCCGAACATGGTGCTGATCGGGCTGGCGCTGTTCCTGACCTTCTTCGTCATGCAGCCGGTGCTTGACCAAGCCTGGACCACCGGCCTGCTGCCGATGACGCAGGGGAAGGTCTCCGACATGGAGGGGCTGCGGCTGGCCGCCGAGCCGTTCCGCGCATTCATGGCCGCGAGCGCGCGGCCCAGCGACCTGCAACTGTTCCTCGACCTGGCGAAACTGCCCAGCCCGCCGGCGCTGGACGCCGCCCCCTGGCGCGCGCTGGTGCCGGCCTTCATCGTCGGCGAACTGCGCCGGGCGTTCGAGATGGGGTTCCTGCTCTACCTGCCGTTCCTGGTGATCGACATGGTGGTGGCCAGCGTGCTGATGGGCCTGGGCATGATGATGCTGCCGCCGAACGTGGTCTCGCTGCCGTTCAAGCTGATTTTCTTCGTGCTGGTGGACGGCTGGCGGCTGGTGGCCGGCAGCCTCGTGCAGAGCTTCGCGCAACCCTGAGGTGCTGGCGCGTGCGCCTCAGTCGCCGGTGCTCTCGCCGTACACCACTGTCCGCGCGACATCGCGAGGCGTGTGGCCGGTGGCGAACAGCGCGGGCCAATCCTCCATCTCGCCGCTGGTCCAACCCAGCAGGCGCCGCACGCAGTTGCGCCAGGCGTCGTAGCCGGATTGTTCGAGGCCGATGCTGCCTTCGAGATCAACCCGGGTGATCGCAAGATCGGTCATGCTGGTGATGTCTCCGTAATGAGCGGCGAACCGCCCCGCCAATGTGCGGAGGCGAAGCGGCAATCGCAAGATTTATGCTGCATCGCACAATATGGCGCGGCATAAATATCACACGAATCAACATCGCGTGATAAAAATGGATAATTGTTCAACGCGGCGAAATGTCCCGGAAAGTGCCGTGCGTTTGCGACAGCACAGCAAGATTTATCTGTCCGATTTATGTTCGTTACAATATATACGAATTGGACAGAAATACCAGAACGCGCACGGCCGAGCTAATCGCCAGCCGTATCGCCGTAGATCGTCGTGCGCGCCGCATCCCGCGGCGTGTGGCCGGAGGCGAACAGCGCCGGCCATCCCTCGCCCGTTCCCTCGCTCCAGCCCAGCAGGCGCCGAACGCAGTCGCACCACGCCTCGAACCCGGCGGCGCTGGGCGCATCGGCCGAGAAGCTCATCGCATCGTCCATCTTCGCACTTCGTTCCCTGTGGGCGGTAAATCCATGCCGTCGTATCGCGCGTACGCCGACGATGGCAAGCACATCGAATTGTTGCGATGCAGCAATTCTTGCCGCGCGCGCCGTCAGCCCGGCAAGTGGCGCCGGATATAGGGCGGCAACTGGAACGCCGATATGTGCAGTTCCGGCGTCCAGTACTCGGTCGTGCCCAGCACCCCCGCCGCCTGCGCCCGCGCGCGGATGGTCGCGGTGTCCACCTCGGCCAGCCCCGCCTGCTTGGCGGCGAAGCCCAACGTCATGAACCCGCCGACATAGGTCGGCACGGCCGCGACATAGGCGCCGACATGGGCGAAGAACTTGCCCCGCCGCGCGCTGGTCTCGCGCAGTTCGTCCGCCTGCATGAACGGCACGCCGCACTGGTTGACGATCAGCCCGCCGGCGGAAAGCACGCGCGCGCAATTCGCGTAGAACTCATCGGTGAACAGCACTTCGCCGACGCCGATCGGGTCGGTCGAGTCGACGATGATGCAGTCGAAGCTGTCATCCGCCGCCTGCTTCACGTAGTCGATTCCGTCGCCCACGATCAGCGTCGCGCGCGGGTCGTGCCACGCATCGCCCGAGATGGCGGGCATGAATTCCCGCGCGAGGCGGATCACCTCGCCGTCGATCTCCACCATCACCGCGCGGCTGACATTGCGGTGTTGCAGCACGCGCCGCAGCACGCCGCCATCGCCCGCGCCGATAATCAGTACCCGATGGGCCGCGCCGTGTGCCAGGAGCGGCACATGCGTCAGCATCTCCTGATAGACGAACTCGTCGCGCTCGGTGATCTGCACCACGCCATCGAGCAGCATGACGCGGCCATGCGAGGCACTCTCGAAGATCATGATGTCCTGAAAGGCGCTTCGCACGCGCGCAAGCTCGCGCGTGACCAGGAAACGCTGGCCCCATTCGGCGTACAGCGTTTCGTTGACCCAGACATCGGTTGCCATCTTCGCTGCTCCGGACAAGAGAAGACAAGGCCAGGGCGCTGCCCTGGACCCGCAAAAGGGCACGCCCTTTTGAAACCCTTTTTGAATGGGGGCTGGGGCCTCAGGCCCCAGCGGGGTCGAGGGGCGGAGCCCCTCGCCTCGTTAGAACACGCGCCCGCGCCGTTGCTCGTCGATATCCACCCGCGTCGGCGAGAACGCCGCCTGCAACACGGGAATCGACAGACGCGGATCGCACGCTCCGCACATGAACAGGTCCACGGCGGCGAAATCGCGCTCCGGCCACGTGTGGATCGAGATGTGGCTCTCCGCCAGCACCACCACGCCACTCACGCCGCCGTTCGGCGAGAAGTGGTGGAAATGGCTGTGCAAAATCGTAGCCCCCGCGACGATCGCCGCCTCGCGCAGCGCCGCGTCGATATGCGCGGGGTCGGCCAGATTGCTTGCCCCCCACAGATCGACCAGCAGATGCGTGCCGGCGAACTTCATGCCGTCGCGTTCGACAAAATAGTCCTTCTGTTCCTCTGCGGCGCCCGCGAGAAGAGTTTCGTTCGTCTGGTTCTCGCTCGGGAGTTCCGAGACCATCCCCAGTGGCGTGAGTGCGTTCACCGCATACCCCTCTGTCCAACCAGCAGACGGCCGGCAGGACGCGAAGCGGCGTCCCCTTGGGCCAAGGCGGCGGAACATGATGAAAAGGGGGGGGGGGCGCAAGAGAAAATGTCCCCCTCGGGGGCAGAATTTCGCAGGTCCGGCCTGCGCTTGCCCGGTCCGCCTCAGGGTGGCGGCGGCACCGCGCCGAGCGTTTGCAGCGCCGCCGGCACGCCGCGCGCCAGTGCCGCCTCCTGCGCCGCGCGCGGCAGGTCGGAAACGCCGCGAACCGGCCGCTCCGTCAGCACCCGCAGCAGGTCGGCGGTCTTGCCCGGTGGCACGCGCGGCAACTCCCGGTCGCGCAGTTGGCTCAGTACCGCCTCGTCGCCCGCCCGCGCGGCGGCGGAGGCGAGCCGCAGCAGCACCCGCGCCGGCGCCTCGCCCAGCATCCCTTCCGGCGGCACCGTCTTGCCGGCATAGCTGGCCAGCGCGGCCACCGCCTCCGGCCAATCCTTCGCCTGCTCCAGCAGGCTCGCCCGCGCCTCGTCCGCCGCCGCCGTGCCGAGCGCCGCCAGCGCCGCCGTGGCCGGCGCCAGCGCCCCGCGCGCGGCGGTCGCGCGGGCGAAGGTGATGGTGCGGGCTTCGTCCAGTGCCGGCGGCAGATGCTCGGCCGCCGAGTCGGACAGCGTCTCCAGCGCCGCGGCCGGATCGTTCCGCGCCAGCCGCATCGCCGCCAGCCGCGCCCCGAGTTCCGCCCGGGCAGCCCCCGACGGGGTCGCCGTCATCAGCTTCTGCAACACCGGTTCGGCCCGATTCGGCAGATCGAGCGCCACCAGCCGGTCCGCGAGCCGCGCCGCCAGTGCCCGCCCGGCCTCGCCGTCCGGCAGCAGATCGGGATTTTCGTCGATCAGGGAGACCAGGTCGAGCGGCGAGATCGCGGCCTTGGCGTCCCCCGCCAGCGCCTGCGCGAACACATCGCCCATGCGCGCGCGGATCGCGGGCTTCGCGTCCGCCCAGGACTGGCCAAGCTCGCCGTCGCTGGTATCGCGCAGCAGCGCCAGCGCCGCGCGCCAGTTGCCCGATTGCGCGCGGAGATCCGCCACGCGCAGCCGCAGCGCCAGTTCCCGCCGGTCGCCGCGCCACGCATAGATCAGCGCGTCCAGCGCGTCGGCCGCCTGTGCCGTGCTGAACGCGCCGGTGCGCAGCCGCAGCTCCGCCGCCCGGACGGCGGCGCGCGCGCGCAGCTTGCGGTCCGGCGATTGCGCCAGCCGGTCGTAGATCGCCAGCGCCGGGGCGGCGTGGCCGTCCCGCTCGGCCAGCAGGGCGCGGGCGAAGTCCAGCCCGGTGTCGTCCTTGCGCGCCTCCAGCAGCCGCGCGGCGGCGTCGCGCTCGCCGCCCAGCACCATTGTCTCGGCGGCCAGCGGCAGCAGCCGCTCGCGCAGCGCCGCCGGATAGGCGAGCAGCAGCGGCAGGCTGGCGGCGAACCCGGCGGCGGCCTCCGGTGCGCCTTCGCGCTGCATCGCCAGCCGCGCCGCCCGCCACAGCGCCACCTCGTCGGTGCCGTCGAGGCGCGGGTCGGCGATGGCGTCCGTCTCCTCCAGCCGCCCGGCCAGCAGGGCGGCGATGGCGGCAAGCCCGGCGGCATCCGGCGAATCAGCCGCGCGCGCGTCCTCGGCCACCGCGAGGTTGGCCAGCGACTCCGCCTCCGCCCCCAGGCCCAGCGCCAGCATCGCCTGCGCCGCCGCCAGCCGCCGCGCCGTGCGCGCCTGCGGCGGGGCCGCGGCGGCATCGTCGGTGGCGGCCTGAAGCCTGCGGGACAGCGCGGCCGGGGACTGCGCGGGGAAATCCCACCGCCGTGTCATCCGCGCCGCATCCAGCGCCGCCATCGCCTCCGGTCCGAGCGGGTCGAGCGCCACGTTCGGCCCACGCTCGGTGGCCAGCACGAAGCCGGTGAACTGCCCGGCCGGTGCCACGCGCAGCGTCAGCGCATCCGATGCCGGATCGACCGCGACGCCTTGCTCGGTTTCCAGCAGCCGGAAGTCCGGGGTCTGGCGCGTCACCGGCACGCCCTGCCCGGGTTTGGTCTGCGTGCCGACCAGCAGCGCCCCGCCCGTGCGTGGATCGGGCACCGAGACCACGTTGCCCGGCGCCGCGGCCACGAGTTGCAGCGCGCCAGCGGCGACATCGCCACGGATCGGCTCCAGCGCCGGCGGCGGCGTGGCGCGGGCGAGCGCCCACCCGTCCGGCGTGTGCGCCAGCCGCAGCGCGGCCCCTGGCGGCAGCGTCAGGCGCAGCACCGTCGCCGCCGGCAGCAACTGGATGCGGGCGTCGGCGAAGGCGGCGGCCAGCGCCGGGTCGTCGCGCAGGGCCGAGAGGTCGAGCGGGCGGCGTTCGTCGAACACCACCACCGTCTCCTCGCCCCGGCGGAACGCCGCGGCGCCGGTGCCGGGCGCGAACGGCAGCAGCAGCGTGCCGGCGTCTGGCCGCGCCGCGATCGCCAGCGGCCCCGGCGCGGCGGGGGCACTAGGCGGCGGCAGCGCCGCGCGATCCACCGCCGCCACCGGCGCCGTCAACGGTCCGGGCGCGGGCGGCGAAGCGGGCGGCTCG
>JAKBCB010000104.1 GCA_021808185.1 Pseudomonadota bacterium | reverse complement strand
GCGCGTGCGCCCGCTGGCCGCAAGCGTCGGCTCGGACCTGCTGGCCCCCTGCGACGTGTCCGACGACGCCAGCATCGACGCCGCTTTCGCCACCGTCGCCGAGCGCTGGGACCGGCTGGATTTCCTGGTCCATGCCATCGGCTATGCCGACAAGCAGTTCCTGCGCGGGCGGTACCTCGACACGCCGCGCGCGGCCTTCCTCCAGGCGCTGGACATCTCCTGCTACAGCTTCGCCGCCGTCACCCGCCGTGCCGCCGCGATGATGCCGCCGGGTGGGTCAGTGCTGACGCTGACCTATCTCGGCGCCGAAAAAGTGGTGCCGCACTACAACGTCATGGGGGTCGCCAAGGCGGCGCTGGAGGCGTCCGTGCGCTATCTCGCCGCCGATCTGGGAAAAAGCCAGATCCGGGTCACCGCCATCAGCGCCGGGCCGATCCGCACCCTGGCGGCGGCCGGCGGGATCGGCGATTTCCGCTACATCCTGCGCTGGAACCAGTATAACGCCCCGCTCGGCCGCAATGTCACTATCGAGGATGTCGGTGGCGCCGGAGTGTATCTGCTCTCCGATCTGGCCTCCGGCGTGAGCGGGGAGGTTCATCACGTCGATTGCGGCTACCATGTCGTCGGCATGAAGAACCCGGACGCGCCGGACATTTCCGTCACCGACTGAGCATGTCGCATAACACCTTCGGCCATCTGTTCCGCGTCACCACCTGGGGCGAGAGCCACGGGCCGGCGCTCGGCTGCGTGGTGGACGGCTGCCCGCCGCGCATCGCCCTGAGCGAAGCCGACATCCAGCCCTGGCTCGACCGTCGCCGCCCCGGCCAGTCAAAATTCACCACCCAACGGCAGGAACCGGACACGGTACGTATCCTTTCCGGCGTGTTCGAGGGGATGACGACCGGGACGCCGATTGCGTTGCAGATCGATAACGTCGATCAACGCTCGAAGGATTACGGCGAGATCGCGCAACAATTCCGGCCGGGCCATGCCGACCTGACCTACCACCTCAAATACGGAGTTCGCGATTTTCGCGGCGGCGGGCGCAGTTCGGCGCGCGAAACAGCCGCCCGCGTGGCCGCCGGCGCGGTCGCCCGCAAAATCCTCGGCGACGATGTGAGAATCCGCGGCGCGCTGGTGCAGATGGGGCCGCACCGCATCGACCGCTCGCTGTGGGATTGGTCGCAGACGACGGCAAACCCGTTCTTTTGCCCGGACGCCCACGCAGCGGACCAATGGGGCGACTACCTTGCGGACGTGCGCAAGCGCGGCTCGTCCTGCGGCGCGGTGATCGAAGTGGTCGCCGAGGGCGTGCCCCCCGGCCTCGGCGCGCCGATTTACGGCAAGCTCGACGCCGACCTCGCAAGCGCCCTGATGGGCATCAACGCGGTGAAAGGTGTCGAGATCGGCGAGGGGTTCGCCGCCGCCGCGCTGTCGGGCGAGGACAACGCCGACGAGATGCGGATGGCGGATGGCGAGGTGGTGTTCGCCAGCAACCACGCCGGCGGCATTCTTGGCGGCATCTCCACCGGCCAGCCGGTGGTGGCGCGCTTCGCGGTCAAGCCGACCAGTTCCATCCTGACACCGCGCGCCTCGGTGGACCGGCAGGGGCACGATGTCGAGGTGATGACCAAGGGGCGGCACGATCCCTGCGTCGGCATTCGCGCCGTTCCGGTGGGCGAGGCGATGGTGGCCTGCGTTCTCGCCGACCATCTGCTGCGCCACCGCGCGCAGAACCCGGACGCCCCGACAAGGGCACGCTTGCCGCGCAACTAGCTGGGTGGTTTAATCAGGACCGCTGAGGTCCAGTCGGTCTTCGCGGTTGGCCCGGACACCCCAAGCGCATGGCGGACGCGGAAGATGGCAATCGACCAGACGGCTACGACGGCGAAGGCATTCATTCGGCTCGTCGGCGCGCGCGCTTGGACGCGGCGGATCGCCGATCTCGGGCAGGGCATCGCCGCCGGCCCGCATATCCGCCGCGCCCTGTTCCAGCGCCATGCCCTCGAACTCACGCTCGACCGGATGGCGCGCGGACTCGGCCGGCCCGCGAACGCCGCCGAACAGCGCGTGCATGACGTGGCACGCGAGGTGCTGTCCACATTCGCCCCCCTGCCCGCCGCCGGGCGAGAACGGATGCGGGCGCTGCTCCACGACGGCCTCTGCGGCGACGGAACACTGGTCCCGGTGTTCCATTTGGCGCGCACCGCCTCCCTGCAACGCTCGCGAGGCTTCGCCGTGGCGTTCGCGGGTCTTGCCGACAGCGCGCCGTTCGACCTGCTGCTGTCGCGCGACGGGGTGGAGGCGGAGGTCGTGTGCGACGTCGTCTCGGCCGAGGACGGTCGCGACCTGCATCGCGGCGCCTGGGTGCGGCTGATCGATCGTATCGATCCGGATCTGCAAACCTGGCTGGCCGCGCATCCCGGCCGCTATCTGCTCAAGCTGACGTTGCCGCAGGGCCTGCGTACCGATCAGCATCATCAGAATCTGCTTGCCACGCTGCACGACCGTATTCGCGGCATGCTGAGCACACAGCGCCGCGCCGACCACGACGAGGCCGCGGTGCTGCGGCTCGACCCGCTGATGCTGGCCGGTGCGCAGGCGGGCGAACTCGGCCTGCTCGGCTCGCTGCGGCGCGAATTCGGCCACGAGGCGCATCTGGCTGTCACCGAGGCCGGCGGCGGCGTCTTTGTGATGGCGGCACGGGCCGGGCGGGAGAACGAGGTGGCGGTCGCCATCCGCCGCCGCATGGCCGCTGTTGCGCCGGCGCGGCTGACCGGCACGCGCCCGGGGATCCTGGCAATGTTCGTCGAGGACACCGACCGTGCCGAATGGCGGCATTTGCGCGACCGGCTCGAACTGGAAGGCGAGGCCCGGCAGTTCCTGACCTTTCCTCAGGCGCGATCCGTCGTCGCCGTCACCTGCACCTCGCGGCTGGAACTGCTCGGCGCAACCGTGCCGGACGCGGCGGCGGATGGGGAATTGCGCTTTCGCAATCCCTCTCACCCGGCGGCGAAAGCCGCCGCCCTGGCGCCGGCCGTGCTCTCCTCATTGTGAGGCGTCCGCGGCATCGCTGGCCGAATCCGCCATTGGCTTGCCACGTTTATCCATCTGGAATGTCATTCAACTGACATCCGCAGGGTGATGACGTGAGCGACCCCGACTACGAACAGAAGCTCGACGAACTGGACCATCTGCTGAACGATTCGGATGCGCCGATCCAGCCCGACCGCGTCTGGACTCTGCTGGCCGAGATCGCCCAGCACGATCTGGAGCCGCCGGGGCAAACGCCCGCCTAACGGTCGCGTATGGCCGCGATCAGGAACTCGCGGTTGCCTTCCGGGCCGGTGATCGGGCTTTCGGCGATTCCCAGCACGCGCCAGCCCGGCAGCCCCGCCCACCACGCGGCGACACGCGCGCACACATCCGCGTGAACTTCCGGGTCGCGCACCACGCCGCCTTTGCCTACCAGCGCGGGCCCCACCTCGAATTGCGGCTTGATCAGCGCCACCGCCCAGGCGCCCGGCGCGCACAACGCCAACGGCGCGGGCAGTATGGTGGCGAGGCCAATGAAGCTTGCGTCGCACACAAGAACCTGAGCCGTTTCGCCGATGGCCTCGGCCGTCAGATGCCGCGCGTTGACCCGCTCATGCACGACGACGCGGGGATCGCCGCGCAGTTTCCATGCAAGCTGTCCGTGCCCGACATCCACCGCATGCACACGGGCCGCGCCGTGCGCCAGAAGCACGTCCGTGAAGCCGCCGGTCGATGCGCCTATGTCCAGACATATTTTCCCGGCCGGCGAGAGGCCGAAATGCGTCAGCGCATGACTCAATTTCAGGCCGCCGCGCGACACCCAGGGATGATCCTGGCCACGCACTTCCAGTGCTGCGTCCTCGGCAACCTGCTGCCCTGCCTTCTCCACGCGGCGCTCGCCGGAAAACACCTTTCCCGCCAGGATCAGCGCCTGCGCCCGGGTACGGCTTTCGGCGAGGCCGAGATCGACAAGACGCTGGTCGGCGCGCGGGCGGGCGGCCATGCTCAGCCGGGCAGTCCCATGGCGCGGATTGCGGCGGTGGCGATGGCGTTGGTGTCGAGGTGGGCTGCGGTGAGTTGTCTGGGTTGGGTGTCGTGGTCGATGAAACGGTCCGGCAGCACCATCGGGCGGAATTTCAGCGCGCCGTCCAGCAGCCCGGCCCAGGCCAGGTGCTGTGCCACCGCCGCGCCGAAACCGCCCACCGCCCCCTCCTCGACCGTCAGCAGCACTTCATGGTGCCGCGCCAGTTGCTCCAGCAGGTCGGTGTCCAGCGGCTTGGCGAAGCGCGCGTCCGCGACCGTGCAGGTCACGCCGCGCGCGGCCAGCAACTCCGCCGCCGCGAGCGCGGACCCCAGCCGCGTGCCCAGCGACAGGATGGCCACCCGCTCGCCCTGGCGCACCACGCGCCCGCGCCCCAGCGCCAGCACCGTGCCGCGCGCCGGCACCGCAACCCCCAGCCCCTCGCCGCGCGGATAGCGCAGCGCGCTCGGCCGGTCGTCCAGCGCCACCGCCGTCGCCACCATGTGCGCCAGTTCCGCCTCGTCCGACGGCGCCATCAGCACCATCCCCGGCAGGCAGCCGAGATACGCCAGATCGAAACTCCCCGCGTGCGTCGCCCCGTCCGCCCCCACCAGACCCGCGCGGTCGATGGCAAAGCGCACCGGCAGCGATTGCAGCACCACGTCGTGCACCACCTGGTCATACGCCCGCTGCAAAAACGTCGAGTAGATCGCGCAGAACGGCTTGATCCCCTCCGTCGCCAGGCCCGCCGCGAACGTCACCGCGTGCTGCTCGGCAATCCCCACGTCGAAGCAGCGGCTCGGAAACCGCTTGGCAAAGCGGTCCAGCCCCGTCCCCGACGGCATCGCCGCCGTCACCGCCACGATCGACGAGTCCGCCTCCGCCTCGGCGATCAGCGCGTCCGCGAACACCCGCGTGTAGCTCGGCGGGCCGGGCGGCGCCTTGGCCTGCTCGCCAGTCACCACGTTGAACCGCGCCACCGCGTGCAGCTTGTCGGCACTCGCTTCCGCCGGCGCGTAGCCCTTGCCCTTCTGGGTGATCGCGTGCAGCAGGATCGGCCCAGGCTCCTCCGCGTCGCGCACGTTGCGCAGGATCGGCAGCAGGTGGTCCAGATTGTGCCCGTCGATCGGGCCGACATAGTAGAACCCCAGTTCCTCGAACAGCGTGCCCCCGGTCAGGATGCCGCGGGCAAACTCGTCCGCCCGCCGCGCCGTGCGCTCGATCGCGCGCGGAAAGCGCCGCGCCATGCGCGCCGCCAGATCGCGCAGGCTCAGGAACGAGTGCGAGGACAGCAGCCGCGACAGATACGCGCTCATCGCCCCCACCGGTGGGGCGATCGACATGTCGTTGTCGTTCAGCACCACGATCAGCCGCGAGCGCAGCGCGCCCGCGTTGTTCATCGCCTCATACGCCATGCCGGCCGACATCGCCCCGTCGCCGATCACCGCGATCACGTGCCGGTCGTCCTTGATGCCCTGCGCTGCCTTCAGGTCCCGCGCCACCGCCATGCCCAGCCCGGCCGAGATCGAGGTCGAGGAATGCGCCGCCCCGAACGGGTCGTACTCGCTCTCCGACCGCCGCGTGAACCCCGACAGCCCGCCGCCCTGGCGCAGCGTGCGGATGCGATCGCGCCGGCCGGTGAGGATTTTGTGCGGATACGCCTGATGCCCGACATCCCAGATCAGCCGGTCGCGCGGCGTCTCGAACACCGCGTGCAGCGCCACCGTCAGTTCCACAACCCCCAGCGACGCACCCAGATGCCCCCCGGTGCTGGCCACCGCGTCAATCGTCTCCGCCCGCACCTCATCGGCCAGTTGCCGCAACTGCTCAGGCGAAAAATTCCGCAGGTCCGCCGGAACCACAACGCGGTCCAGCAACGGCGTCTTCAGACGGGACGATGATATCGGCGCGTTCATGGCGTGCCCCTCAATCGGCCGCCCGCAGGCCGAGCGCGCCGTCCCCGGCCGCGACGATTGCCTGCACGCGCTGCTCGGCCTGGGCGAGCTTGGCCTCGCAATGCCGGCGCAGGCGCGAGCCGCGTTCGTAGGCGGTGATAGCCTCCTCCAGCTTCTGCTGCCCGCCTTCCAGCCCGCGCACGATCCTCTCCAGTTCGGCCAGCGCCTCCTCGAACGAGAGCGCGGCCACGTCGTCGGCGGGCGCATCCGGGGGCGTGGCGGGGGTGGCTTTGGCGGCAGGCGGCATCGTTGGCTCCTCGGTCCGGCAGATGGTGCGCCTGTGGCGCGGCGCGCACCGCGTCGGGGGCGGATCGCGCGGCCGGTGTGTCAGGCCTGCAACAGCGTCCGCACATGCAGGGCCACCGACGCCGCGAGCGCGTCGAGGTCGTAGCCCCCTTCGAGCACGGAAACCAGCCTCCCCTGGCTGTGCAGGGCGGCGATCTCCAGCAATCGTTCCGTGACCCAGCCGAAATCCGCCGTTTCCAGCCGCAGTTGCGCGAGCGGGTCGGCCTTGTGGGCATCGAACCCGGCGGACACGATCAACAGTTCCGGCGCAAAGCGGTCCAGTGCGGGCAGGATCGTGTCCGACCACGCGGCGCGGAACGCGGCCCCGGTGGCGCCCGGCGGCAGCGGCGCGTTCACCACGTTCTCGGCGATGCCCTGTTCCACGGCGCCCCCGGTGCCGGGGTAGCAGGGAAACTGGTGCGAGGACGCGTAGAACAGCGTCGGGTCGTCGTGGAAGATGTCCTGCGTGCCGTTGCCGTGATGCACGTCGAAGTCCACCACCGCGACGCGCGTCAGGCCCCAGCGCACCTGCGCGTGGCGGGCGGCGACGGCGGCGTTGGAAAACAGGCAGAACCCCATCGCGCGGTTGCGCTCCGCATGATGGCCGGGGGGGCGGACAGCGGCGAAGGCGCGGCGTGCCCAGCCCTCCATCACCGCGTCCACCGCGTGCACCGCGCCGCCGGCGGCGCGCAACGCCGCCTCCCGGCTGCCGTGGCTCATCAGCGTGTCGGCATCGATGGCCACGCTGTCACCCGGCGCGGGGGCGATGTCCAGGATCGCCCGCACATACTCGGCCGGATGCACGCGACACAGTTGCTCGACGGTGGCGAGCGGCGCTTCCTCGCGCATGAGCGGCAGGAATTCCTCGCCCTCCAGCACACGCAGCACGGCGCGCAGCCGGTCGGCGCATTCGGGGTGCCAGGGTCCGGTGTCGTGCTCCAGGCAGGCTGGATGAGTGATCAAGGCGACGGTCAGGGGACGGCCCTCCATGTTTTCATCCGGCGCCGGCTTGTTCCTCGCGGCGGCGGATCAGGAAGCTGAACGTCCCGGCTTCCTCGCTGAAGGCCAGCAGCGCGTGCCCGGTTTCGCGGCAAAATGACTGGAAATCCGCCACCGCCGCGCGATCCGTGGCCAACACCCGCAGCCGCTCGCCTGGCGCCAGCCCGCGCAGCGCGCGGTTCGCGCGCAGTACCGGCAGCGGACAGCTCAGGCCTTTGACGTCCAGCACCGTCTCGTTCATGGCCGCCACTTTGCGGCGGCAGGGGGCCGCATGCAACGTCGCGGCAATAGGCCATCGCGCGGCACTTGAGCCAGAGCCGCAACGGCGGCAGAGTGCCCCATATGAGCCCCGCACCCACCCCGTACGACTTCCGCCTCGGCATCGACCTCGGCGGGACGAAGATCGAGATCATTGCCCTCGGCCCGGATGGGAGTTTCACCCACCGCAAGCGGGTTCCCACGCCCACGCACTATCCGGACACGGTGCAGGCGATCGCGGACCTCGTGCTCGGGGCCGAGCAGGCGCTGGGCGGGCGCGGTAGCGTCGGCGTGGGCATTCCGGGGGTCATCAGCCCAGCCACCGGACTGGTGAAGAACGCCAACTCGATCGCGCTCAACGGCCACGCATTCGACAAGGATCTGGCCGAGAAGCTGGCGCGCGCGGTGAAAGTCAATAACGACGCGAATTGTTTCACGCTCAGCGAGGCGTCGGACGGCGCGGGCGCCGGCAAACTCACGGTGTTCGGCGTGATCGTCGGGACTGGCTGCGGCGGCGGCATCGTCGTGGATGGCAAGGTGATCGAAGGTCCGCACATGGTCGCCGGCGAGTGGGGCCATATCCCGCTGCCCTGGCCGAAACCCGACGAACTGCCCGGCATCCAGTGCTGGTGCGGTCAGCAGGGCTGCATGGAGCGTTACATTTCGGGCACCGCGCTGGCGATGGACTGCGACGGACCGGACGCGCGCGACGCCAGCAGCATCCCTGCCCGTGCCGCCGCCGGCGAGGAAAAAGCGAAGGCGGCCCTTGCCCGCCATGCCGACCGCATGGGGCGCGGCCTCGCCGTGATCGTGAACATCCTCGACCCGGACGTGATCGTGCTGGGCGGCGGACTTTCGAACATGGAACATCTGTACGCGGAGCTGCCGAAGGTGATGAGGCAGCGGGTGTTCTCCGACTTCGTCAACACGCCTGTGGTAAAGAACAAGCACGGGGATTCCTCGGGCGTGCGCGGGGCGGCGTGGCTGTGGCCGGCGCCGGTCAAGGCGTAGCGCCCCGGATGTAGATGCCGGCGCTCTGCCGCGATTGCGGGACCGACCCGGGTGCGTCCCGGGTGTGTCCGGGTTGCGGCGGCCACCGGATCGTTCGCCACGGCGAGCTGTTCACGCTGCACATCGCGCATATCGATTGCGATGCGTTCTACGCGAGCGTGGAGAAGCGCGATCGGCCGGAGCTTGCGGCGCGTCCGGTGATCGTCGGCGGCGGCACGCGGGGGGTGGTGACCGCCGCCTGCTACGTGGCGCGGATTTACGGCGTGCGCAGCGCCATGCCGATGTTCAAGGCACTGGCGGCGTGCCCGGACGCGGTGGTGATCCGGCCGGATTTTGCCAAATACGTCGCCGCCTCGCGAAAAATCCGCGCGCTGATGGGCACGCTGACACCGCTGGTGCAACCGCTGTCCATCGACGAGGCGGTGCTCGACCTCGCGGGGACCGAGGCGCTGCATGGCGCGCCGCCGGCGGTGGCGCTGGCGCGCTTCGCGCTGGCGGTCGAGCGCGAGGTGGGGGTGACGGTTTCCATCGGGCTGGCGGCGAACCGGCTGATGGCCAAGATCGCGGCGGGGCGGGACAAGCCGCGCGGCTTCTGCGTCGTCGGCGCCGAGGCACCCGCGCTGCTCGCCCCGGAACCCGTCCGGCTGCTGCCCGGCGTCGGGCCGGCGCTGGCGAAGCGGCTGGAAGGGTTGGGCATCACCCGGCTGGGCCAGATGGCGGCGCTGGACGAGCGCGAGGCGGTGCGCCGGCTCGGCGAGGATGGCCTGTCCCTGGTGCGGCGCGCGCGCGGCGAAGACTCCCGCGCTGTCGATCCGGCGCGGGAGACGAAATCGGTCAGCGCGGAGACGACGTTCGATGCTGACCTGACCCGAACCGAGGATTTGGAACGGCACCTTTGGCGGCTGTCCGAAAAGGTCGCGCGACGGCTGAAGGAGGATGGGCTGGCCGCGGCCGGCGTGGTGCTGAAGCTGAAGACGGAAAAGTTCGCGGTGCGCACGCGCGCCCAGCGGCTGGCGAGCCCGACGCGGCTGCCGGACACGCTGTTCGCGGCGGCGCGGGCGCTGCTGGCGCGCGAGGTGGATGGCACCGCTTATCGCCTGATCGGCATCGGCGCGCAGCCACTGGCGGCGGGGGAGGATGCGGACCCACCGGACCTCGCCGACCCCGACCAGCCGAGGCGGGCGGCGGCACAGGCGGCGATCGACGCGCTGCGCGACAAGTTCGGCGGCGCCGCCATCGGGCGCGGGCGCGGCTTCGTGCCTGGGCCAAGGGTGCCGCGATAGGCGGATTCAGCGGCGAATGAGCGTGTACTCGATCGTCAGGTCGAGATCGGCGTCCGGCTCCGGCGTCGCCAGCGGGAACGGCGGCACGGTGGCGCCACGGAACACCGCCTGCGCGCCGGCATCGAGCCA
>JAKBCB010000103.1 GCA_021808185.1 Pseudomonadota bacterium | reverse complement strand
CCAGTTCCGCCGGCGCCATCGTCATGAAGCCCGCGACCACCTGGGCGCTGCGCTGGTTCGGCTTTCGCGACACGCTGCTGGTCAACGGCGTGCTGTCGGCGGTGACGCTGATCCTGTGTGCCGCGTTTCGCCCTGCCTGGCCGCTCGCCGCGATCTATGCCGTGCTGCTGATCGGCGGGTTTTTCCGCTCGCTGCAATTCACTGCCTACAACACCATCGCCTACGCCGACATTCCGCCCGGCCGCATGAGCGCCGCCACCAGCCTGTACGCAACCCTGCAACAGGTGTCGCTGACCCTGGGCGTGACGATCGGCGCCGCCTCGCTGGAAGCGACGATGGCACTGACCGGCCGAGGCGCGCCGGCGGTGGCGGACTTCGCCACTGCCTTCATCGTCGTGAGCATCGTGGCCCTGTTCGCCGCCCCGGTATCGTGGTTGATGCCGCGCCATGCCGGCGCGGAATTGAGCGGGCATCGCCTGGCCGAAGCCCGCTGAGGCACTATCGCAAGGCCAAGGCCAGCGCCCGCCCGGTGCCGGCGCGCGCCGGCGGCGCCGCCCGCCCCTCGAACAGCCTGATGCCGTTGGCGCGGCCCCAGGCGACGGCTTCGGCGCTGTCGGCCCCGACCAGCACCAGCCGCTCCGCCGCCTCGTCGAGCAGGTCGGTCGGCAGCGCCATCGTGCCCTCCGACCACGGCAATTCCGCCAGATCCATGCCGAGCCGCGCCGCCGGCAGCACCGGCAGCAACGTCCCGGCGGCGGCGCGCAGCAGCAGCCGGTAGCCGCGAGCCCGCGCGAAATCCCGTGCGAACACGAACGCCGGCAGGTCGGCGAACATGTCGGCCGGCTCCAGCCCGAGCGTCACCTGCCCGCGCAGCCCATGCGGCAGGGCGGCGTCGAAGCGCAGGAACTCGGCCGACAGGACGCTGCCGACGGCAAGCTCCAACCCGAACGGTCCCGCCGCGCGCAACTCCCCGGTGGCGGCGAGCAGGGCCAGCAGCCGCCGGTCCAGCGTGCGCGCCAGCCGCCGATACAGCCACGGCTCGGCCCGCGCATCCCGCCCCGGCGCCAATTCGGCGCAGAGTTCGTCGAGCGCCAGCGTGCGCAACTCCCACGCGAGGCGGAACGCGCCGTCCGCTTCCCGCGTGCACACCGCGCGGCGACGGGCGAAGCGGGCGACGTCGGCATGGGCCAGCGCCGCCTCCAGCGCCGCGAGGGCGGCGGGATCGAGCGGCACGCCCGGCGATGCCCCCGCGGCGGCCGTGGGGTCGGACAGGCTGGCGATGGCCAGCGCGCGCAGCGTGTCGGCGTCCTCCGGCAGATCGAGCACCCGCCACAGCCGGTCCGGTCCCGGTATCGCCGGGTCGGTGTCGGACAGCATCGCCCGCACGGCGTTCTGGCTCGCCGCGAGCAGGGCCTCCGCCGTGCCGCGCCAGACCACCGCGATGTCGTTGTTGGGCAGCAGGAAGCGCTGCGCCCGGTCCGCCAGCAGCATCGGGTCGAGCGCCTCGCCGGCCAGCCGCAGATGGTGCGGCCGGGTCAGATCGGCGGGCAGGCAGGACAGCCGCAGGATCAGGCAACGCCGCCGCACGCCGGTGGCACCGCAATCGCGCGCCAGCGCCGCGAGCCTGTGCGCGTCCTGCCGCGCGACGCTGTCGGGCTCGGCGCGCCGGCCGGCGCGCGGCAGGCTCATGCTCATGGGCCGTCGGGCGGGGCGACGCCCGCCGGCATCCCGGCATCGAGCAAGGCGAGGTTGGCGCAGCCGGCGCGCCCGTCCGGCCCCGTGGCCGCCGCCCGGTCGGTGCATTGCCGCAGCGTGCAAGCGATCGCTTGCGGGCAGGCGAGCACGCGATGGGCCGCCAGCATCTGGTCGATGTGGTGCCCCTGGAAGCGGCGCAGCCCGTGCGCCAGCCCCCAGCGCACCGCCGCCTCGCTGTCCGCCCGGGCCAGGATTAGCCGGGCTGGGTCGGCGAGGGCCACTTCGCGCGCCAGTTCGGCCTGCTCGGCGGCCGGCAGGCCAGCGATGCGCGGCGACCATTCCAGCTTGAGCAGATCGGCCCCCAATGCCGCCGGCCGGGCCAGCAGCAGCGCCGGATGGGTCACGCCGTCGAGCACCAGCCGCACGCCGGCCGCATGCAGCCGCGCGCGGGCGCGGGCCCAGCCATCCGGGTCGGCGAGCGCCTCGACCAGCGACACCTCCACGCCGAGCGGCGGCCCGGCCATGCCGCACCGCGCGGCAAGAGCGGCAAACTCGTCGGACAGCGCGCCGGGTAGCGAAAGATTGACATGCAGCGCCGTCGCCGGGTCGGCTGCCATGTCGAGCGGCGTGCCGCTCCCCGCGTCGAGCCGCAGCACGCGCAGCATCCGCAGGTCGAGAAACCGGCCGAGATGCAGCAGCAGCGCCGTGTCCTGGCCGAGCCGCGCCGGAGCATCGAGCCGTGCCTCCAGCGTCTCCAGCGAGAATGTCAGCTCGCGGTACAGCACCCGCATGGTCACGCGCGCGCCGCCGCCGGCAAGGTCGATCAGGGCCGCGGACTGCCGCCGCAGCAGATCCTGCGGGCGCGCCCCCGCGACCGCCGCCGCCACCGCTTCCACGATGCCGGCCGGCGGTGGCGGCGCTTCTTCCATGCCAGCGCCCTGGTTCTCGCCGATCCGTTCGACGGCGTAGGCCAGCAACGCGGCGCTGCCGTGCGGCAGCCGCCACTCCCGCACCACGCCGCCCTGGTCATCGCCCTCGCGCGGGAACAGCCGGCGCAAGGCGTCCGAGGCGGTGGCCGACGCGCCAGGGCTGTCGCGACAGAGCAGCACGAGGTCGCCGTTGCGGATGGTGAACACCTGCCCGTCGCCCCGCTCGGCTGCGGTCTGCATCAGCGCGCGGGCGACCCGGGCATGATACGGGCGCGGCCCCGGCGGCCCGAGGCGGGACAGTTGCAGCGCCACCGCCGCCCAGCCGTCCGGGGCGCGGGCCAGCCGCTCCATCGCCGCGAGCAGATGCCGTTCGCCCGGCGCCACGGCCCCGGCGTCGGGCAGCCGCGCCGGCGGCGCGGGGTCCGGTGTCGCCACGCGCGTGGCTGTCACCGCGAGCCCGCCGCGCCGGAGCCGTCCGCTTGCCGTATCGGTTCGCCCACTCTTCCCCCACGCTGGTTCGCCGGCCGATGGTCCCTTCGGTACCGCGCGGACGCCCGGTCGCGTCGCGTCGGAGATTCCGCCCGGAGCCAACACCCTCTACGGTGGCGCCCCATGATGACGATGTCGTTAGCGCCTGCCTCCCTTCCCGCCGGTCAGCGGGTCTATGCCATTGGCGACGTGCATGGCTGCGCGGCCCGGCTCGATGCGCTGCACGCCCAGATCCGCGACGATCTCGCCGCCCGCCCGATCGAGGCGCCGACGGTGATCCATCTCGGCGACTACGTTGACCGGGGCGAGGACAGCGCTGGCGTGCTCGCGCGCCTGCAGCAGCCGTTTCCGGCGGACCCCGCGCCGCGTCTGGTGAACCTGATGGGCAACCATGAGCAGATGATGCTCGCCGCCCTCGACGAGGCCAGCGGCGAGAACGTGCTGCACTGGCTGAGCAACGGCGGTGCCGACACGCTGGCCAGTTTCGGTGTCTCCCCCCGCACCCCGCCCTCGCAGTGGCGCGAACGCATTCCCGCGGGGCTGCTCGCGTTCCTGCGCGGGCTGGGGTGGGTGCATCGCCAGGGCGGCTATGTGTTCGTGCACGCCGGCCTGCGCCCGGGCGTGGTGCTGGAGAAGCAGACGCGCGAGGACATGCTGTGGATCCGCGAGCCGTTCCTGTCGTTCAAGGGCGAGCTGCCCGGCGTGGTCGTGCATGGCCACACGCCGGAGCGCTGCGCCACCGTGCGCCCCAATCGCATCGGCGTGGACACTGGCGCCGTGATGGGCGGCGTGCTCACCTGCGCCGTGCTCGAAGCCGATCGCGTGGGCTTTCTTCGCGCCTGACCGCGGGCGTGGTGCTTGTCACGGCTGTTCCGCGTCTCTAGGTCGTATCAAATGCTGTCGGATGACGTTCCCGTGACCCAGCCCGAGGCCGCCGTTGCGGCCATAGATCCCGACCATGAGCGGCTCGCCGCCGCGGTCCGCCGCCTCTCGCGCGCCAGCGTGCTGGTGGTCGGCGACGCCATGCTCGACCGCTACGTGTATGGCGAGGTCGAGCGGGTCAGCCCGGAGGCGCCGGTCCCGGTGCTGTCGGTGCAGCGCGAACTGGCGATGCCGGGGGGTGCGGGCAACGTGGTGCGCAACCTCGGCGCCCTCGGTGCCGCCGTCGCGTTCGTCTCCGTGGTCGGCGACGACCAGGCGGGGTCGGACCTCACCGGGCTGATCGGCGGCCAGCCGGGGGTCGAGCCGTGGCTGCTGGTCCAGGGCGGGCGCGCCACCACGGTCAAGACGCGCATGGTGGCCCAGGGCCAGCAATTGCTCCGCGTGGACCGCGAGGAAACCACCCCGATCCACCCCAAGCTCGCCGAGCGGATGCTGCGCATTGCCCGCGACGCGATGGCCGCCACGTCGCTGACGGTGCTCTCCGACTACCGCAAGGGCCTGATGACGCCGGATGTCGCGGCCCGGCTGGTGGCGGCGGCCAAGCAGTCGGCACGCCCGGTCGTGGTGGATCTGCGGGGCGCGGATTTCACCGCCTATGCCGGGGCGGAGGTGGTGCTGATCTCTCGCCGTGACCTCGCGCGCGCGGTCGGCGCGACACTGGATGACGATACCAGCGTCACCGAGGCGGCCGAGGGCGTGCGGCGCGCGCACCGGTTCGGCGCCGTGCTCGTCACCCGCGCCGAGGACGGCATGACGCTGGTGCGGGAGGGCGGGGCCCACCATTTCCGCGGCGAGGCGGCGGAGGTGTTCGACCTCTCCGGCGCCGGCGACACGGCTGTCGGCACCATCGCGGCGGCGCTGGCGATCGGCGCGCCGCTGGCGATCGCGGCACGGCTTGCCAATATCGCCGCCGGCATCGCCATGGGCCGCGTCGGCACCGCCGTGGTGCGCGAGCAGGATTTCCTGAACGCGCTCTCGCCCGAGGGCGGGGCCATGCGCAAGATCGTCTCCCGCGAGCACGCCGCCGAGCAGGTCGAACGCTGGCGGCGGCGCGGCTGGCGCACCGGCTTCGTGCACGGCGCGTTCGAGGGGCCGCGCCCGGGCCATATCCATCTGCTGGAACAGGCCCGCGCCGCCTGCGACCGGCTGCTGGTGGCGGTGGAGGACGACGCCCAGGTGCATCGCCGCAAGGGTGGCGGCCATCCGCTGCAACCCGATACCGTCCGCGCCGCCGAACTCGCCGCCCTGCCCGGCGTCGATCTGGTGGTCATCAACGAGGACGAAGGCCCCGCCGGCCTGCTGCGCCTGCTGCGTCCGGAGCTGGTGGTGACGGCGAACGATCCGGTCGGGGATGAGCCGATCGAGGCGGATATGGTGCGCGACTGGGGCGGGCTGGTGATCCAGGCCGATCGTCTGGCCGAGCCGATCTGACCGCTATTCCACCCGCAGCGCCGCACGCAAATCCGCGGCACCCGCCGGGTCCTCCAGCGCCGCCAGCCGCAGCGACGCGAGCCACGCGAACGAGCGCAACAGGGTGCGCCGTCGGGCCGAGGCCAGCGGGTGCGACGGCGCCTCGCGGATCACGTCGGCGATCCCGGCACTGGCCACGATCAGCCCGACCGCGTCGGGCAGCAGGTCGATCGGAAAGTCGTCATCGACGGCGAAATAGAGCGCGTCGGAAAAATCCCGGTACTCGGGCCATTTGCTGTCGGTGAGAAAATCGCGCGGCCCGGACTTCACTTCGATGCAGACGAAGCCGCCATCCGGCCGCAGCGCCAGGATGTCGGCGCGCCGTCCGTTGGGCAGCGGCATCTCGTGCACCGGCGCCCAGCCGAGCCGCCCGCACAGGCGCGCTGCCGCGCGCCGCACCGCGAGGCTGCGTTCGGGGAAGGACGGCGGTGGCGGCGCTCCGGACACGGGTCCGCGATCTCCAGGTCTTGACCGCCCGGGCGCTAAACCAGCGCGTCAATCGCGCGCGCCAGCGCCACGTCGCGCTGGCTCAGCCCTTTGGCGTCATGCGTGGTCAGCACGATGTCCACGCGATTCCAGACATTCGACCACTCCGGATGATGGTCTTGCTTCTCGGCCAGCAGCGCCACGCGCGCCATGAAGCCCCAGGCCTCGGAAAAATCGCGAAACCGGAAGCCCCGCGCGATGGCGTCCCGGCCCGCCACCGGTTGCCAGTGCGGCAGGCTGGCCGGAAGCTCGGCGCGTTCGGCCTCGGTGAGTTTGGCGAGCATGTCCGTCTCCCTGTTGCCGTCCCTTGGCCCCCGCTTGACCGGCGGGCGGCGCGCATGCGCAGGTGCCGCGCATGAGCGAACATGATGGCACCACGCGCCGGTTCACAACCCCGCCGTCGATGGCCGAGATCGAGGCGCTCGCGGAGCGGGCGCTCGCCGGCATTCCGGCCCGGCTGCGCCAGCACATCCAGAATGTCGGCATCGCCGTCGAGGACATGCCCGACGACGAGACGCTGGACGAGATGGGGATCGAGTCGGCCTGGGATCTGACCGGGCTGTATCGCGGCACCCCGTTGCATCGCCGCAGCGTGTCGGACATCGCGCGCGGCCCGGATCTGATCGTCCTGTACCGCCAGCCGATCCTGCTGGAATGGGTGGAGACCGAGGAGGATCTGTACCGCCTGGTACGTAACGTGCTGGTGCACGAAATCGGCCACCATTTCGGCCTCAGCGACGCCGATATCGAGGCGCTGGAACGCGAGAGCGGCTGAAGCGGCGGGCCGCCCCCGCGCCCCCGCGGCGGTCAATGGCCGGTCACGTTGCCGATCACGGCACCGCCCAGCGCGCCGACGCCGGCGCCGAGCAGCACCGGGCCGCCGACCAGCGCGGTGCCGACCGCGCCGACGCCCGCGCCGATGGCGCCGCCCGACAGCGTACGCTCCTGCGTGTTCGACATCCCGGAGCAAGCCGCCAGGAAACCGGCGCAAAGGGCAAGGATCAAGCCGCGTTGAACGAAGGTCATCGGGAACTCCTGCCTGGAAAGGTCAATGAAAACCGCTGGCGTTACGGAATTTGGCGCCGAAATTTGGCAAATTATTGGCCAAATCCAGCCTTCTGTTTTCAGATGGCGACGACCACGACCCATGACAAGCGCAATGCTCGGATCGGCGGGTCCGCATGCGCGGCCGGGGGCCGGCGTGGTTCAGGCCAGCGCCGCCCGGACCGCCCGCCGCAGCGCCGGCAGCACCTCCACGGTGAACCAGGGGTTGCGCCGCTCCCAGCCGATGGTGCGCCAGGACGGATGCGGCAGCGGAAACGCACGCGGCAGGTGCGCCGCGAAATCGCGCACGCGTTCGGTCATCGCGCCGGGGCCGAGGGCCGCGTCCTGAGCATAACCGCCGACCAGCAACGTGAGCCGCACGCCGGTCAGCAGCGGCAGCAGGCGTGGATGCCACAGCGGCGCGCAGGCCGGGCGCGGCGGTGCGTCGCCGCCGCGCGGCAGGCGGCCCGGATAGCACAGCCCGGTCGGCACGATGGCGATGCGGGCCGTGTCGTAGAACGCCTCCCGCGTCATCGCCAGCCACGCGCGCAGCCGGTCGCCGGACGGGTCGTTCCAGGGAATCCCGGTCTCATGCACCTTGGTCCCCGGCGCCTGCCCGATGATCAGCAGCCGCGCCGTCGCGGAGACGCGAAACACCGGGCGCGGCCCGAGCGGCAGATCGGTGCAATGCGTGCACGCCCGCGCCGCCGCCGCCACGGCGTCCAGCGAGTGGGCTACGTCCACCGCGCCAGCAACCGCGCGACATAGGCCGGCACCACCTCCGTCGCCGGCCCATGGATGGCGTCGTCGAACAGCGCGGCCCCCTCGGACGGCAGCAGGTTCAGCTCCACCGTCTCGGCCCGGCCGCGCAGCTCGGCGACGAAGCCGGCCGCCGGATAGACGTTGCCCGAGGTGCCGATGGAGACGAACAGGCCGCATCGCGCCAGTGCCGCGGAAATGCGGTCCATGTGGTACGGCATCTCGCCGAACCAGACGATGTCCGGCCGCATGCCGCCGGGCATGACGCAGGACGGGCAGAGCGTCCGGGTGTCGAGCGGCGCGCTCCAAGCTTGCGTCGCCTCGCACCGGGTGCAGCGCGCGCGCTTCAACTCTCCGTGCATGTGCACCAGTCGCCGACTGCCGGCACGCTCGTGCAGATCGTCCACGTTCTGCGTCACCAGCAGGAACGCACCCGGCCATGACCGCTCCAGTGCCGCGAGGGCCATGTGCGCCGCGTTGGGGGCGACCGCAGGCTCGTCCAGTTGCGCGCGGCGGGCGTTGTAGAAGCCGTGCACCCGCGCCGGATCGCGCGCGAACGCCTCGGGCGTCGCCACGTCCTCGATGCGCACCCGCGCCCACACGCCATCCGGGTCGCGGAACGTGGCGAGGCCGGACTCGCGGCTGATGCCGGCGCCGGTCAGCACGACGATGCCGGGGGATTCGAGCATGATCGGCGAATTGTGGCGCTTTCCCGAGCGTCCTGCCAGGGTGCCCCGCCGGCCAGCCCGGCGGAACCGCCTTGCCCGGTGTCACGGCGCCAATGCTATCACCACATATGTTCATGCTCGGGGGGAGGACTCCGCCCGGTCCGAGCCAATCCCGAGGGAGTTGCCGCATGCAACGCTTGCTTCTCGCCACCCTGCTCGTTCTGCTGGCGCTGTCGCCGGTGGCGGCGCGCGCCCAGACCGAGCAGCAGACGCTGGTCGATCGCGCGACACTGACCGTGCAGGACATGTTCGGCCCCGACAACGCCAAGGACCAGCGCTACATGCTGCAGCGGTCCAAGGGCGCGCTGATCTGCCCGCGCATCTTCAAGGCGGGCTTCATCATCGGCGGCCAGGGCGGCGATTGCGTTCTGGTCCGGCGCAGCGCCGGCGGCTGGTCCTCGCCCGCGTTCTACACCGTCGGCAGCGGCAGCATCGGCCTGCAAATCGGCGTGCAGGACAGCGAACTGGTGTTCCTGGTGATGACCGAGCACGGCTTCCAGGCGGTGCTGGACAGCCAGTTCAAGATCGGCGCCGACGCCACGATCGCGGTCGCCACCATCGGCGCCGGGCTGGAAGGCGACACCACGACGGCGCTGCGGGCCGACATCGTGGCCTTCGCCAAAAGCCGGGGCCTGTTCGCCGGCGTCTCGCTGCAAGGCAGCATCATCAGCGCCAAGAGCGACTGGAACCAAACCTATTACGGCCGCCCGCTGGCGGCGACGCAGATCGTCAACCAGGGCGATGGCAACAACCCGGGTGCGGCCCCCTTGCGCGAGATGCTGGCCCGCTTCGCCGGCGGGTAGCAACGCCGCCACGGCTCGGGCTACGCTTGCGCCCCATGCCCGGCAGCGATCCGTTCTGGAAGACCAAGCGCCTCGACGAGATGACCGACGCGGAGTGGGAGTCGCTCTGCGACGGCTGCGGCCGCTGCTGCCTGCACAAGCTGCGCCATGAGGGCGGCGGGGAACTGTCGTTCACCAACGTCGCCTGCCGGCTGCTCGACCTCGAGACCTGCCAGTGCAGCGACTACAAGCACCGCCGCCGCCGCGTGCCCGACTGCGTGCAGCTGACCCCGCGGGCGCTACGCGAGATCGACTGGCTGCCGCCCTCCTGCGCCTATCGCCGGGTGGCGGAGGGCAAGGGGCTGGCATGGTGGCACCCGCTGGTCTCCGGCGACCCGGAGACGGTGCACACCGCCGGTATCTCGGTGCGCGGGCGCGCCGTGAGCGAACGGCGGGCCGGGCCGCTCGACCATCATATCGTGGACTGGCCCGGGCGCCCCGCGCGCGGGCGGAAGAACCGCGCCCCGGATGCCGCCAAGAACCCCAAGGAGATCGCCTGAGATGATGCGCGACGCGCTGTTCGGCGGCGTCAATGCCGCCGTGCTCACCCCGATGCACGCCGATCTGTCCGTCGATCTCGACCGCATGGCCGCGCATTGCCGCTGGCTG
>JAKBCB010000102.1 GCA_021808185.1 Pseudomonadota bacterium | reverse complement strand
GGCCGCACCGAGGCGGGCGATGTGCAGGTGATGCACGCCGGCACCGGCATCGTGCACGCCGAGTACAACTTGGAAGCAGGGCCGACGCGGATCTTTCAGATCTGGATTCAGCCCGGCCAGCGCGGCGTCGCCCCCGGCTGGGGTTCGCGCGCGTTCCCCCAAAGCGGCGCCAGCGCGCTGACGGCGCTCGCTGATGGCAGGCCGGGCGCGGACGGCAGCGCGCTGCCGCTGTATGCCGACGCGGCCGTGCTGGCGGGCACGCTGCAAAAAGGTCAGACGGTGCGCCAGTCGCTGCGCCCTGGCCGCGTCGCCTATCTGGTTCCGGCGACCGGTGCTGTGACGGTGAACGGGGTTCCCGTGAACACCCGCGACGGTGCCACCGTGAGTGGGGAGACCGAACTGGAGATCGTGGCGACGGAGGACAGCGAACTGGTGATGGTGGACGTGGTGGGCTGACAGCCTGCCAGAAGGCGCGGACGAAAGCGGCCGATCGGCGGGCGGGAGACCGCCGATCGGTACCATCCGACCGGTGCCACGGCGGCAGACACGACCGTCATCCCCCGCCGCAAAGCAGTTCCGAGCATCGCGCGACCGCCTGCGCCACGGCGTATTCGCACAGCCGGGCAACATCGACCCCCGGCGCCTGCCGCTCCGCCACCGCCGTCCACAGCCACAGGTCGAGCCGGCTGCGCGCACAGAGCCGGTCATAGGCCAGCGCGGTCAACTCGCGGCGCAGCGGCACGCGGAACTCCGCGGGGACCGCTGGCGTCGCGTTGGCGACCGGAAATGTCACTGGCCGCCCGCACCAGGCGGAGGCGTTCGCGACGAGGCGCGGGTTCTCCACCACATCGGCATAGGCGAAGCCGCGCAGGCGCATGAGCGCGGCCTCCAGCAGCGCGTCGTCGTCGCGCTCGGCGATGAAGTCGTCGGGCGGCAGCAGCTTGTGGGGCCAGAGCAGCAGGCGCAGCGCGAGGTTGTCGGTCTGGCAGGCAATGTCGCGGCGGCCCAGGAAACCGGCGAGAGGGTCGTGGCCAGTCAGCGAGATGCGTGCCCAACTGCCCCAGGCGGAAACGTGGTCCGCCGGTTGCGCCCTCCAGTACACCCAGTGCGAGAGCAGGCGGGCGCGGGGCTCCCGCAGGCAGGTGACGAGCTGGGCGTCGGGATAGCTGGCCACGAGCGTGCTGGGCGCCATGTGCCCGGCGATGAAATCGCCGTCGCGCGGCACCTCGGCGGGGCTGGCGTAGATGTGGCGGCGCAGGTCCGGGTCGATGGTGTCGAAGCCGTCGAATGCGCCGAACAGGCTGCGATCGAAGCCGGAGACGACGCGGCGCGGCCGCAACGCGCCGGCGAGGCCGCCGATCATCGCGATACCGGCGGTTTTCGGCACATGCATGAACGCCAGCGGACGGGCCGGATCGTGCCGGACGAGGCCCTGCGGTAGGCCGGCGAGCGTCTCGGCACCGCCGGGTCGCGTGGCAACACTCAATGTCGAGACCTCCTTGCGCGGGCGCTGCCTGGAGCGTGACACAAAAATGTCATATGCGTCGTCGCCCGGATGCTCAATCCCGCGCGAGTGCCGGCCCGCCGCCGGGCCTTGCGCGGGCGGGCGCCGGCTGTATCGTCCGCCCGGTTTCAGCCCCCTCGCGCAGCAGGAGCAAAGATGGCCGACTATGTGATCGCCCCGCCCGCCCAGGCAGCGGTGCCTGTGGCTGGCGGTGGGTTGTTCCCTGTCCGCCGGATTTTTTGCGTCGGCCGCAACTACGCCGAGCATGTGCGCGAAATGGGTGGCAACCCGGAGCGCGAGGCGCCTTTCTTCTTCACCAAGCCGGCGGACGCGGTGGTGACGGACGGGGCCGATATGCCGTATCCGCCGGCGACGGAAAACCTGCACCATGAAATGGAACTGGTGGTCGCCATCGGCGCGGGCGGCGCGGACATCGCCGTCGCCGACGCGCTGGGCCATGTGTTTGGCTACGCCGCCGGCCTCGACATGACCCGCCGCGATTTGCAGAACGAGGCCAAGAACACCCGCCGCCCCTGGGACATGTCCAAGGGGTTCGACCACTCCGCGCCGATCGGCGAGATCCTGCCGGCGGCCAGGCTGGCCGATCCGACGACAGGAAAAATCGAGCTGAAGGTGAACGGCGCCGTCCGCCAGACGTCCGATCTCTCGCAGATGATCTGGTCGGTGGCAGAAACCGTGGCCTATCTCTCCACCCTGGTGCGCCTCGCGCCCGGGGACCTGATCTTCACCGGCACGCCAGAAGGCGTTGCCGCCGTCGCGCGTGGCGACGTGCTGGAAGGCTCGGTCGCGGGGGTCGGCACCGTGAGCGTGCGCATCGCCTGATCGGCGGCCCCGCTGCGCCGCGCGCTGATCGTCACGTGCCCGACCACCGCGGCCATCACCAGCGCGCCGCCGGCGACGGTGGCCGGCAGCGGCGTCTCGCCGAACGCGAGCCAGACCCAGAACGGTGCCAGCGGCGCTTCCAGCGAACTGATCAGCGCGGTCTCGGCCGCCGGCAGGTGTTTGCTGCCGGAGGTGAACAGGATCAGCCCGAGCCCCATGTTGGTCGCGCCGAACACGACCAGATAGCCCATCGTCCGCGCGTCCACCGCCCAGGGGTGAGCAAACGGCAGGCTGACCAGGGCCGCCATCAGCGCCGACAGCACGGCCGCCGGGATCATCGGGATGCCCCGGTGGCGCCGTGCGATCACGATCATCACCGCCATCAGCAGCGTCATCGCGATGGCCACGATGTCGCCCACGAGCGAGCCCTCGCCGCCGGCATCGGCCATCACCACCGCGATACCGGCGAAGGCGATCAGGCTCGACAGCAGGGTGGCAAGGCTGGTCCGCTCGCGCAGGAACGCCGCCCCGAACACGGCCGCGACAAAGGGCAGGCAGGCGTAAATGATCGCGACATGCGCGACCGAGGTCAGCCGCAATGAAGACAGGTAGCAGATCATCCCCAGCCCCGACGCGGCGCTGAACGCAAGCCCCGGCCGACCGAGCGCGCGGAACGCCGGCACCACCTGGCCCCTGCGATCCACCAGCAGGAACAGCAGCGCGGTCAGTGCCCCGAACACGCCGCGCCAGAACAGCAGCGTCCAGGCATCGAGCGCGATCAGCCGGGTAAAGTAGCCGGCGGTGCTCCAGGCCACGGTGGAGAACAGCACGAGGGCGAGGCCGAGGCGGTGGTTCTTGTCCGCTGTGTGCAAGCCTGCCTCCCGCTGTCGCGGAAGGCTGTAGCACGGCCCCGCTGCCGGCGTGATGGCGGTCGTCCGCGGGGCTATCCGCCCAGATACGCCGCCACCACCGCCGGGTCCGCCGCCACGCGGGCCGCGGGGCCCGAGAGGGTGACGCGCCCGACCTCCAGCACATGGGCGATGTCCGCCACCTCCAGCGCCGCCGAGGCGTTCTGCTCGACCAGCAGGATGGTGACGCCGTCGGCCTTCAGCTCCGCGATGATGGCGAAGATTTCCTCGATGAACAGCGGCGCCAGTCCCATGCTCGGCTCGTCGAGCAGCAGCAGCCGGGGGGTGGCCATCAGCGCGCGGCCAATCGCCAACATCTGCTGTTCGCCGCCCGAGAGGGCACCGGCATTTTGCGTCAGGCGTTCGCGCAGGCGGGGAAACCGCCCCAGCACGCTGTCCCGCCGCCGTTGTGTTTCCGCCGCGCCACGCTGCGTCCAGCCGCCAAGAACGAGGTTCTCCGCCACGGTCAACGACGCGAAGATCTGTCGCCCCTCCGGCACCTGCACCATGCCGCGCGCGGCGATCCGGTGCGGCCGCATCCCCGCGATGTCCTGGCCGTCCAGCACGATGCGCCCCGCGCGGGGACGGATCAGGCCGGAGAGGGTGCGCAGGATTGTGGTCTTTCCGGCACCATTGGCGCCGATCAGCGTCACCACCTGGCCTTGCGCCACGGACAGGTCGATGCCGCGCACCGCCTCGGTTCGGCCATAGGCGACGGTGAGTCCGATGACTTGCAACATGCTCACCGCCCGGCCAGCCGCGCCGCGACCTTGGTGCCGAGATACGCCTCGATCACGCCGGGATCGGCGCGCGCCTCGGCGGGCGGGCCGGAGAAGATGCGGCGACCGAAGTTCAGCACGGTGACGCTGTCCGACAGGTTCATCACGAAATGCATATCGTGTTCGACCAGCAGCACCGTGGTGCCGGTTCCCACGATGGTGCGGATCAGCGCCGACAGTGCCACGGTCTCGGCCGGATTCATGCCCGCCGCCGGCTCGTCGAGCAGCAGCAGACGAGGTGCGCCGGCCATCGCGCGGGCGATCTCCAGGCGCCGCTGGTCGCCATAGGACAGTGCCGCCGCCCGCTCCTCCGCGCGGGACGCGAGGCCCACCAGCGCCAACGCCTCGCGCGCCCGGGCGACGGCGTGGCGCTCCTCGCGCCGGAATGCGGGCAAGCGGGCGACGATGCCGACAAGGGACGATGTCAGGCGCGGATGCAGCCCGGTGAGCGCGTTCTCGAGCAGCGTCATCGCGCCGAACACACGGATGTTCTGAAACGTGCGCGCCATCCCCAGCCGCGCCCGCCTGTCCGCCGCCAGCCGCGTGATGTCCGCCCCGGCAAAGCGGATGTTGCCGGACGACGGGGCCACAAGCCCGGAGACGAGGTTGAACAACGTGGTCTTGCCCGCCCCGTTCGGGCCGATCAGCGCATGCACGCCGCCCTCTGGCACCGTCAGGTCCACCCCATCGACGGCGACCAGCCCCGCGTAGCGGCGCGTCAGCCCGCTGGTCGCGAGCAGGCTCACGCGGCGCGGCGCGGCATCCGCCACGCCAGCAGGCCGCGCGGCAGGAACAGCACCGCCAGCACGATCACGATGCCATTGAAGACCAGCCGCAGATTGGCGAAATCGCGAAACACCTCCGGCAGCAGCGTCAGTACGGACGCCCCCAGCACCGGCCCGAACGGCGACCCGACGCCGCCCAGCAGCGCGAAGGACAGGATCGTCACCGCCGGCTCGAACCCGTAATCGTTCGGCCCGATGAAGTCGGTGGCGTGCGCCGAGAGCGCGCCCGCCAGCCCTGCCAGCACGGCGGAGGCCACCAGCACGCCGAGGCGCATACGACGCACGTCCACGCCAGTTGCCTCCGCCGCCGTCGCGTCCTCGCGCATTGCCTCCATCGCGCGGCCGAGGCCGGAGCGCCCGACCAGCCACAGCACGGCCAGCGCCGCGGCGAGCACGGCGTAGATCAGCAGCGGGCTTGCCTGTTCGGGGATGCCGGACAGGCCCAGTGCCCCGCCCAGCGCATCGACGTTCAGGTAGATGGCGCGGAGGACCTCGCCCATGCCGATGGTGGCGATGGCGAGATACACGCCGGACAGCCGCAGCGTAGGCCCGCCGACCGCCAGCGCAAACGCCACCGGGGCCACGCACGACGCTGGCAGCACGAGCCAGAAGGGCCACCCCCACGCCAAGGTCATCAGCACGGAGGAATACGCCCCCAGCCCCATGAACGCCGCCTGCCCGAGCGAAAGCTGTCCCGCCGCCAGCACGACATACATCGACAGCGCCAGCAGCCCGTTGATGCCAAGCGAGACGACGAGGTTCTGATACGTCCAGAACAGATCGTCGAGCCACGCTTCCATGCTCAGGCGCGCCGCGCGTCGGCGCGGCCGAACAGCCCGGCGGGGCGGGTCCACAGCACCAGCACCAGAATGGCGAAACCCACCGCCTCCTTCAGCCCCGAGGCGAGATAGCCGGCGGTCAGCACCTCCACCACACCCAGCAGCAATCCTGCCAGCAGCGCGCCGAAAATATCGCCCAGGCCGCCGACGATGACCACGACGAAGCCGCGCAACATCATCTGCTCGCCCATGTACGGGTGAATGGCGTTGAAGTTCAGCCCGATGAGCACGCCGCCGGCACCTGCCAGCGAGCCCGAGATGAACGAGACCAGGGCGGCCAGGCGCGCCGTGTCAATGCCCATCAGCGCGGCGGCGTCTGGTTTCTCTGCCATGGCGCGGATCGCGAGGCCCAGCGTCGTGCCACGCACCAGCAGCACCAGCAGCCCGACCAGCGCCCCGCACGCGGCGAGGATGAGCAGTTGCGCGAACGTCACCCGCACGCCGATCGCATCCACCGCGCCGCCGCCGACCAGGTCCGGCGGCAGGCGCCGGATGTCCGGCCCGAGCCACGCCGTCGCCGCCGCGTACAACGCCAGCACGGCGCCGAGCGTGACCATCAAAGATGCCAGTTCGTCGGCGTGGGCGCGGCGCAGGCGGGTCAGCAGCAGCCAATCCAGGGCCACCGCGACAACCCCGGCCCCGACCGCCGCCGCCGGCAGGGCCGCGATCAGCGGCCAGCCGGCCTGGGCGAGCCACAGGGAGAAAAACGCCCCGGCGGTGAAGTAGAAGCCGTACACGAGATTGATGACCCGTAGCACGCCGAACATGAGCGTGAACCCGAGCGCGAACAGCGCGTAGGTCGCGCCAAGCAGGACTCCGTTCGCGAGTTGCTGGGCCAGCATGTTTTCGCCCCGGCCTGTATCAATCCGCGATCCGGAATGCGCCGCCGTGCATTTCCAGCACCACCACGCCCTCGGTGGAGGACGGATCGCGATGGTCCGTGAAGTGGAACGGGCCCATCGGGCCGGTATGGTCGGTGGCCAGCAGCGCGTCCCGGATTTTCGCCGGCTCGGCGACGCCCGCGCGGTCGATCGCTTCGGCCAGGATCAGCATCGCGTCATAGGCCTGGGCGGCAAACTGATCCGGCTCCTTGCCGTATTTGGCGCGGAAGGCGGTGACGAAATCCTGGTTCAGCCTGTCCGGCTTGGCCACGAACCAAGGGCTGCCCACCAGCATCCCATCCGCCGCCGCGCCGGCGATTTGTCCGAGCTTCGGCGAGTTGGCGCCGTTGCCACCGATGAACAGCGTCTCCTTGCCGAGGCCCAGTTGCCGCGCCTGCAACATCACGCCCGAGATCGGCTCGACAAGGGCGGAAATCCCGATGGCATCCGGATTGAGCGACTTGATCTTCGTCAGTTGCGCCGAGAAATCCGTGTCCTTGCTGCCGAAACTCTCGGTGGCGACAATGCGCAGACCGGCCGCCCGCGCCGCCGCCTGCATGGTGTCGAACCCGGATTTCGAAAACGCATCGTCGTTGGCATACAGCAGCGCGATGGTCTTGGCCCCGCGCGCGATGGCTTTCTTCAGCGTCACCGGCAGCACGTCCGATTCCGGCAGCGAGGTGCGGAAGATGAACGGGCCGATATCGGTGATGCCCTGGGCTGTCGTGGACGTCCCGATGGTCGGCACGCCGCGTGCGTTGGTGACGGGGCCGACGGCGAACATCTCGTTGGACAGCGTGGGGCCAATGAGGGCGACGACCTTGTCGCGCCCGATCAGTTTGCGCGCGGCATTGATGGCGCCGTCCTTGGTGCCCCCGGAATCCTCCACCGTCAGCGCGATCGGCCGCCCGCCCAGCACACCCTTCGCGTTGACCGCGTCCAGCGCCAGATCGAGCCCGGCCTTGATCGCGATGCCATAGGCGGCGTTGGGGCCGGAGAGGATTTCCACCGCCCCCACCGGCACGGGCTCGGCCGCCAGGGCGGCTGGGGCGACGGCCAACAGAACGGCGGCAACCAACGCGGCGCGGCGGCGCATTTTTCCCGACCTTCCCTGTGACGGCGCGGTCTCGGTTCATGAACAAGCCCGCGCCCCGGCGCAAGACCCGGTGCTTGCATCCGCGCCGCGTGCCTGCGATGCACCAGGCCATGACCCAGCGCCTGCGCATCGCCACCTGGAACATCAATTCCCTCCGTCTGCGGCTGCCGCTGCTCGCGCGGCTGGCCGAGGCGCTCGACCCGGACGTGATCTGCCTGCAAGAAACAAAAGTCCCGGACGAGTTGTTCCCTGGCGCAACGCTGCCGGATCTCGGTTATCCGCACGTCGCGTATCGGGGGATGAAGGGCTACAACGGGGTTGCCATTCTGTCCCGCCTGCCGCTGGCCCGCCTGGATATCGCGCCCGACTGGTGCGGCAAGGGGGATTGCCGGCACATCGCCGTCGAACTCGACCTGAGCAGCGGTCCGGTCGAACTGCACGATTTCTATGTGCCAGCCGGCGGCGACGTGCCGGACCGGACCGAAAATCCCAAATACGGGCACAAGCTGGATTTCGTGGCCGAAGCCACAAGCTGGTTCGCAGCCCGCCCGACCCTCACCCGCACGGTGTTAGTGGGCGACCTGAACATCGCGCCGCTGGAACACGATGTCTGGAGCCACAAGCAGCTTCTGGACGTGGTCAGCCACACCCCGCCGGAGACCGCCGGGCTGACCGAATGGCGGCGGACGCGCTTCATCGACGCGATGCGACATTTCGTGCCGGACGACCAGAAGCTCTATACGTGGTGGTCGTATCGCAACCGCGACTGGCGTGCCTCGGACCGGGGGCGTCGGCTCGACCACATCTGGGTCAGCCCGGACCTGCGCGACGCGCTGCAAAACCTGACCGTCCACAAGGACGCCCGCGACTGGCCGCAAAGCTCCGACCACGTTCCGGTCTGCGTGGAACTGGAGCTTTAGCCGGGGTCAGGGCTACCCCCGCATCCGCGAAATCTCCAGCAGCACCGCCGCCTCCTGCGCTTTCTCGCCGAGCCGGAACTGCACCAGGTCCCCGATGCTGACGATGCCGGCGAGCCGCCCGCCGTCCAGCACCGGGACGTGACGAATCTTGTTCATCGTCATCACGCCCAGGATGTCGTCGATCCGGTCGGACGGGGCGCAGGTGATGACGTTGTGCGTCATCACGCGCTCGACGTCCTCATCCAGGACGCCGGGACCATCCTGCGCCAGCCGCCGAACCAGATCGCGCTCGCTGAAAATGCCGGCCAGATGCTGCCAGCGGTCCTCGACCACCACGGCACCGATGCGCTGCTCGGCCAGCAGTTTGACCGCATGGCTCACCCGCTCGGTCGGCAGCACCGTCGCCACGCGGCGGCCCTTCCGCTCCAGCACGTCCGATACCAGCATCTGCGCCTCCGCTTGCTGCTCGTCTGCAAGCGATGTGGGACGCAGCCGGCTCCGGCCCAACGGGGCGCGGGGCTCAGCCTCGCGGTCGGGGCTTCACGACTCCGCGACGCGGCCGGCGGCGCGCTTCAGCGCTCTTCCTCGCCGGTCTCGGTATCCACCTCGACGTCGATGGTCTCCGCGCCGTCCTCGAGGTCGGAGGTGTCTTCCAGCACATCCTCCTCGACCTCTTCCTCCGCCACCTCGACCTCCACGTCCGCGTCTTCCAGGCCGGGGACCGGGGCGGGCTTGGGACGGCGTTTTTCCTCCGTCACGTTGCCGCCGGCGCGGCGCGCGCGCGGCTGCTCGGGCGGCTGCTCGGTGCCGCATTTGGGGCACACGGCAGGCTGCTTGGTGAGGTCGTAGAAACGGGTCGCGCAGGAGACGCACACCCGCTTGGTGCCGAGTTCGGGCTTCGCCATGTGGGGTTCTCCGTCGTATCGCCGTGGGGCTGGGATCGGTCTCGGTCGCCGAAGGGCCGGCCCCATGCCACTGGAATGTCCGGCTGTCAAACCCCGTGCGCGTGGGGAGACTGGCAAAGTCCGGAAATCCTGCTAAGCGCCCCGCCATGACCAGCTCAGAATCTCGGCCGATGCTCGCCCGCCGGCCCACCGCCCCGCTCACCGGCACGCTGCGCGTGCCGGGGGACAAGTCGATCTCCCACCGTGCGCTGATGTTCGGCGCGCTCGCGGTCGGCGAAACCCGGATCGCCGGGCTGCTGGAGGGCGAGGACGTGTTGCGCACGGCGGCTGCCATGCGGGCGCTGGGCGCCGAGGTCGTGCGCGACTCGGCGACCGGCTGGCGTGTGGCCGGGCGCGGCGTGGGCGGGCTGGAGGAGCCGGCGGACGTGCTCGACATGGGCAACTCCGGCACCGCCGCGCGGCTGCTGGCCGGGATTCTCGCGAGCCACCCGTTCTTTTCGGTGATGACCGGCGATGCCAGCCTGCGCAAACGCCCGATGCGCCGCGTGACGGAGCCGCTCG
>JAKBCB010000101.1 GCA_021808185.1 Pseudomonadota bacterium | reverse complement strand
CGATCTGGGGCGCTGCCCCTCGACCCCGCCAGGGCCATGCGGCCCTGGACCGGCGCGAATTTAGTTATGAATACGGAATATAGGCCGTGGCCGGGGCCTGGGGCCGCCGGCCCCAGCGGGGTGCAGGGGCAGCGCCCCTGGCCCTCGCTTACGACCGATACGACCCGTTGATGTCGATGTAGCCGTGCGTCAGGTCGCAGGTCCAAGCGACCGCCTGACCACGACCCAGCCCGAGATCGACCAGGATCTCGATCTCGCGGCCCTTCATGTGGGCCACCACCGGCGCCTCGTCGTAGCCCGGCACCACGCTGCCCTCGCGCGCCATGAAGGTGCCGCCGATGGCAATGCTCAACAGGTCGCGGTCCGCCGGCTCGCCCGCCTTGCCCACGGCCATGACGATGCGGCCCCAGTTGGCGTCCTCGCCGGCAATCGCGGTCTTGACCAGCGGCGAGTTGGCGATGGCCATCGCCACGCGCTTGGCGGATTTCTTCGACACCGCGCCTGTCACCTCGATGCGCACCAGCTTCTGCGCGCCCTCGCCGTCGCGCACCACCTGCAGCGCGAGATCGTGCAGGATTTCGGCCAGCTTGGCGCGGAAATCGGCCAGGATCGCCCCGCCTTCGGCCGGCACGCGAGGGTGCCTGGCCTGGCCTGTCGCGAACAGCAGCACCGTGTCGCTGGTGGAGGTGTCGCTATCGACCGTGGTGCAGTTGAAGCTGGCATCGACGGCGGGGGCGAGGCAGGCCTGGAGCGCCGGGGCCGGGATCTTCGCGTCGGTGAACACGAAGCACAGCATCGTCGCCATGTCCGGGGCGATCATGCCGCTGCCCTTGGCGATGCCGCTGATCCGCACCTCCGCGCCGCCGATGCTCGCGACGCGGGTGGCGCCCTTGGGGAAGGTGTCGGTGGTCATGATGCCGCGCGCCGCCGCCTCCCACCCGTCCGCGCGCAGATCGGCGTGCAGCGCGGGCAGGGCGGCGGTAAGACGCTCGTGCGGCAGCACCTCGCCGATCACGCCGGTCGAGCCAAGGAACACCTGTTTGGCCGGGCAGCCGACCAGCAGGGCGGCGGCGGCGGCCGTGGCGCGCGCCGCCTCGGCCCCGGCCCGGCCGGTGAAGACGTTGGCGTTGCCGGCATTGACCACCAGCGCCCGCGCCTTGCCGCCCGCGAGGGACGCGCGGCACCAATCCACCGGCGCGCCGGGGCATTTGTTGCGGGTGAACACGCCGGCCGCTGTCGTGCCGGGGGAGAAATCGGCCATCACCAGATCGGTGCGGCCCTTGTAGCGGATGCCGGCCGCCGCCGCGCCGAGCCGCACGCCCGCGATCTCGGGCAGGCTCGGCAGCGCCACCGCGAGCGGCGAGACCGGAATCGCCATGGTCATCCTCCCCCAGGCCGACGCGCGGTTACTGCTTGGCCGGCGGCGGCTCGGCGGTATCGCCCGCCTTCGGCGTCGAGCCGTCCGGATTGAACTTCTCGATGGTCAATCCGGCCTTGGCCTCGGCCACCACCTTCTTCACGCCTTCCTGGATCAGCTCCTGGCGGATCTGGTCATGCGCCTGTTCCAGCGTCGGCGGCGGCGCCTGGCGCACCTCGATCACGTTGATGACATGCCAGCCATACTGCGTGTGCACGGGGGTCTTGGTGGTCTCCCCCGGCTTGAGCGCGAAGGCGGCGGCGGCGAATTCCGGCACCATGTCGCCCTTCTTGAAGAAGCCGAGATCGCCGCCCTGCGCGGCGCCGCTGTCGGTGCTGTGCGCCTTGGCCAGGGCCGCGAAGTCGCCGCCCTTGTTCAGCTCCTCGATGATCTTCTTGGCCTCGTCCTCGCTGGCAACAAGGATGTGGCGCGCGTGCACCTCCTCCTCGCCCGGCTTGCCGGCGATGGTGGCGTCGTAGCGGTCCTTGATCGCCTTGTCGGTGATCTGCGGCCCGATGTCGCGGGAGAACAGGGCGTTCTGCAGCGCCGCGTCGGTCGCGCGGGCGATCTGCCTCAGCACCGTCGGATCGGTCTGCAACCCCTGCTTCTGCGCCATCAGGACCACCGCCTTGCGGTCGATCAACTGGTCGATCAGCATCGGGTACAGCATCTGCGGCGGCAGGCTGCGGTATTGTTCCGGCAGGGTGCCGATCGCGTCCTCCACGTCGCTGAAGTGAATATCCACCCCGTTCACGCGCGCCACCACCGTCTCCGGCTTGGGCGCGGCAGCCGCGGCGGGAGCGGCGGCCGGAGCAGGGGCGGCGGCGGCCGGAGCCTGATCGTCGGCGCGCACCGCCGTCGTGAGGGCACCGGAGCCAAGCACCGCGAGCAAGGCGGCGGCGGAGAGACGGATGGTCCGCATGGGGTTTCCTAATCTTTAGAGGCGGCCGGTTTTATGGCCGAAGCATCATGAGGCGGCAAGCTGGCCACCAAGGGCGGGACGATGGCGCGCCGTCGTTGACCGGGACCCGCCCGGGTCCTATCTGACAGCCCAGACTGCCACTCGAGACCAAGGCAGCCGGGACGCGAGGGAGGGACGGCGCACGCCCGCCCGGACCTCCGGCCGGTTCGCCTTTGCCTCTCCCGGAAGGCTTTTCATGTTCGCCAGCATCGCCCGCGCCATCTTCGGCACCAGCAACGACCGTTCGCTCAAGGCATACCAGCGCCGGGTGCCGCAGATCAACGCGCTCGAACCCGCCCTGGAGACGCTGTCCGACGAGCCGCTCCATGCCAAGACGCTCGCCTTCCGCGAGCGGCTGACCGGCGGCGCCACGCTCGACGACCTGCTGCCGGAAGCCTTCGCGGTGGTGCGCGAGGCGGCCAAGCGCGTGCTCGGCATGCGGCATTTCGACGTGCAGATGATCGGCGGCATGGTGCTGCACGACGGCAAGATCGCCGAGATGAAGACCGGCGAGGGCAAGACCCTGGTCGCGACCCTGCCGGTGTATCTCAACGCGCTGACCGGCAAGGGCGTGCACGTCGTCACCGTCAACGACTACCTCGCCCGGCGCGACGCGGAATGGATGGGCCGGCTGTACGGCTTCCTGGGCCTGAGCACCGGGGTGATCGTGCACGGGCTGGACGACGCGCAGCGGCGCGAATCCTATGCCGCGGACATCACCTACGGCACGAACAACGAATTCGGCTTCGACTATCTGCGTGACAATATGAAGTATCGCCTGGAGGACATGTCCCAGCGCGACTTCGCCTACGCCATCGTGGACGAGGTGGACAGCATCCTCATCGACGAGGCCCGCACGCCGCTGATCATCTCGGGCCCGGCCGAGGATTCCTCGGACTTGTACCGGCAGGTCAACGAGGTGGTGAAGGAGCTGGTGCAGGACGCCAGCACCTACGACAAGGAAGAAAAGACCCGCACCGTGGCGCTGACCGAATCCGGCAGCGAGCGGGTGGAGGACATGTTGCGCGCCGCCGGGATCATCACCGAGGGCAACATGTATGACATCTTCAATGTCAGCGTGGTGCACCACGTCCAGCAATCCCTGCGCGCGCACACGCTGTTCACCCGCGATGTCGATTACATCGTGCGGCAGGACAAGGTGGTCATCATCGACGAGTTCACCGGGCGCATGATGGAAGGCCGGCGCTATTCCGAGGGGCTGCACCAGGCGCTGGAAGCCAAGGAATACGTGACCATCCAGCCGGAGAACCAGACCCTCGCCTCGATCACGTTCCAGAACTATTTCCGGCTCTATCCGAAACTCGCCGGCATGACCGGCACGGCGCTGACCGAGGCGGACGAATTCGCCGAGATCTACAAGCTGGAAGTCGTGGACATCCCGACCAACGTCGAGGTGATCCGCAAGGACGCCGACGACGAGGTGTACCGCACCGCGACCGAGAAATACGAGGCGGTCGCGGGCCTGATCGCCGAGGCGCAGCAGCGCGGCCAGCCGGTGCTGGTCGGCACCACGAGCATCGAGAAAAGCGAGCTTATCAGCGGCATCCTCGACAAGAAGAAGGTGCGGCACGCGGTGCTGAACGCGCGTTTCCACGAGCAGGAAGCGCTGATCGTCGCCCAGGCCGGCGCACCCGGCGCGGTGACCATCGCCACCAACATGGCCGGGCGCGGCACCGACATCAAACTCGGCGGCAATGTCGAGATGCGGCTGAAGCTGGAAACCGCCCACCTGACCGACCCGGCCGCGATCGCCGAGCGCGAGGCCGAGATCCGCGAGGAAATCGCCCGCAATCATGAGATCGTGAAGAAGGCCGGCGGCCTGTTCGTCATCGGCACCGAGCGGCACGAGAGCCGGCGTATCGACAACCAGTTGCGCGGCCGCTCCGGCCGCCAGGGCGACCCCGGCGCATCCCGGTTCTTCCTGTCGCTGGAAGACGATCTGATGCGCATCTTCGGCTCGGAGCGCATGGGGGGAATGCTGCAACGCCTCGGCCTGAAGGAAGGCGAGGCGATCGTGCACCCGTGGATCAACAAGGCGCTGGAAAAGGCGCAGAAGAAGGTCGAGGCGCGCAACTTCGACACGCGCAAGAACGTGCTGAAATACGACAACGTCATGAACGACCAGCGCCGCGAAGTGTACGCGCAGCGCAAGGAGTTCATGAAGGCGGCCGACGTGTCGGACACCGTGAGCGACATGCGCGCCGAGGTGATCCACGAGATGGTCTCGCGGCGCATTCCGGAGAAGGCGTTTGCCGAACAGTGGGAAGCCGCCGAGCTGCAACAGGACGTGCAGCGCGTGCTCAACCTCGACCTGCCGGTCGTGGAGTGGGCGCGCGAGGAAGGCATCGACGAGGAACACATCCGCGAGCGGATCGAGGATGCCTCGGACAAGTTCATGGCCGCGAAGGCCGCGAACATCGGCCCCGAGTTGATGCGCTATGTCGAGAAAAGCCTGCTGCTGCAAATTCTGGATCAGGTCTGGAAGGAGCATCTGCTGGCGCTCGACCATCTGCGCCAAGGCATCGGCCTGCGCGCCTACGGCCAGCGCGACCCGCTGAACGAGTACAAGACCGAGGCGTTCGCGCTGTTCAACTCCCTCCTCGACGAACTCAAGGAGCGGGTGACGATGATGCTGTGCCGGGTCGAGCTGAACCCGCAGCAGCCGGCGCCCCCGCCGCCGCCGCCACAGGCGATGGTGGAAAGCCACCCCGATCCGGCGATGGCGATGGCAGGGGCGGACTCCGCGTTCGAGATGGCGGGCGAAGGCACGATCACGGCGATGCCGATGCGCGCCGACCAGGTGGACCCGAACGATCCGAGCACCTGGCGCAACAGTCCGCGCAACGCGCCCTGCCCGTGCGGGTCGGGCAAGAAGTTCAAGCACTGCCACGGCAGGACGATGTAAGAGGAAGGCCAGGGGCCGTGAGGCCCCTGGACCCCGATACTCAAGAACGGATTGCAAAGGCGATGCCTTTGCTGGGGTCCAGGGGCAACGTCCCTGCCCTTGTCTTACTTAATATCCGCCGCAATTTCATGAAACAGCCGCGCCGGCAGACTCCCGCCGGTGACGCCCGCCATCGGCTTGTTGTCATCGTTGCCCAGCCACACGCCGATCACTTCCCCGTTTGTGCAGCCCATGAACCACGCATCGCGGTAATCCTGCGTCGTGCCGGTCTTGCCGATCACCGTCCGACCGGCCACTGCGGCCGCCCGGCCGCTGCCGCGCGCCACCACGGCGGCCAACATGCGCTGCATCGCGGCGGCGATCTCGGGTTGCAGCACGCGCTCGGCGACAGCCTGCGCCGGGGCCGAGGTCTGGCCGCCGGACTCGATGCTCTCGATCGCGCCGGGCGTCACACGCTGCCCGCCGTTGCAGATCGCGCCGTAGGCACTGGCCAGATCGAGCAGCCGCACCTCCGCCGTGCCGAGTGCCACCGTCATGTTGTCCGGGATCGGCGTATCGATGCCCAGGCGGTGCGCGACCTCCGCCACCACGCGCGGTCCGCCGACCACCTGTTCCAGACGCACGGAGACCGTGTTCAGGCTTTCCGCCAGCGCGTCCTCCAGCGTCACCTCGCCGCGATATTTGCCGTCGTAGTTGGCCGGGCTCCATGTGCCCAGATGGATCGGCGCATCCAGCACGGTGTCGTCCGGGTGCAGCCCCTTCTCCAGCGCCGCGATCCAGACGAACGGCTTGAACGATGAGCCGGGCTGCCGACGGGCGAGCACGGCGCGGTTGAAGCCGGAGCCGCGCCGGTCACGCCCGCCGACCATGGCGCGCACGGCACCACTGGCGGCGTCCAGAACCACCACGGCCCCCTGCCCCGCGCCGGCCTGCGCGCCCGGCCCGTCCAGCAGGGCGGACAGACGCGCCTCGGCACTCGCCTGGATGCGGGAATCGAGGGTGGTGTGCACGGCGGCGTCGGCGCTCTCCGGCAGCACCGCCTCGCTGCGCGCCGCCGCCCAGTCGGCGAACCAGCCGCCGGCGCTGGCGTAGTCGGGGAAGGCGATCTCGGCGGAGGCCTGCCGTGCCTGCGCTTGGGTGATCGTACCGGTGTCCGCCATCGCCGCCAGCACGTCGCGCGCGCGGGCGGCGGCTGCCTCGGGGTCCACCCGTGGCGAGAAGCGTGAGGGAGCACGCGGCAGCCCCGCGATCACCGCCGATTGCCACAGGCTCAGCTTGCGCGCGGAGATGCCGAAATAGAGCCGCGCGGCCGCGTCCACGCCCCAGGTGCCGGAGCCCAGGTACACGCGGTTCAGCCAGATTTCCAGAATCTCCGTCTTGGTGAAATGCTGCTCCAGCCACAGCGTCAGCAGCACTTCCTGCACTTTGCGGCGGAAGGTGCGGGCGTTGCTCAGGAACAGGTTCTTCGCCACCTGCTGCGTGATGGTGGAGCCGCCCTGCACCACATGCCCCGCGCGCAGATTGACCACCGCCGCGCGGGCGATGCCGACCAGATCGAGGCCCCAATGCGACCAGAACCTCCGGTCCTCCACCGAGACCGCGGCCGCCGGCAACCAGGGCGGCAGGTCCGCCAGATGCATCGGCTCGCCGACGATGTCGCCGTACGACGCGAACACCTGTCCGGCGCGGTCCTGCAAGGTCAGGCTCGGCCGGCGCACGGCGGCCAGCGCGTCCTGCGGGCGCGGCAGGTCGGCGGCGAACCACAACAGGAACGCCCCGCCGGCGAAGATGCTCCAGAGCATCAGCAGCGTCAGCCATTTCAGCAGCCACCAGCGCCAGCGCGGGCGGCGGCGCGGGCGCGGCGGCGCGGGCGCCTCCACCTCCTCCCAGTCGAGGTCGAGCGGCTCGGGCGGGGCCGGCGGCAGCGGCGGCGGTGCGCCGCGGCGGGGCTCGCCGGTATAGAGCGGGGCCCTGTACATGTCCGCAAGACTTACGCGCCCGCGCCCCGCGCCGCCAGTTTCGCGCGCGCCGCACCGGCTTGATGCGGCGGGCCGGGCTGCGCAGTATCGCGGCCGACCAAGGGGGGCCCATGCAAGGTCTGTTTCTCGACGCCACCGACGAACTGGCGGCCGTGTTCCATCGGGTGCTGCGCACGGACGACCCGCCGGTCGGCGTCAACATGCAGGCGGAGGTGACGCCGGCGGACATCCCGGGCCTGCTCGGCGGGTACGACTTCGTGCTCGACGACCACACGACGCTGCCGACGCAGACGCTGCGGCAATGCCCGCAGTTGAAGCACGTCATCTTCCTCGGCACCGGCGCGCGCAGCTACATGAACCCCGAGGAACTGGCCGGGCTTGGCATCGAGGTCCACATCATTCGCGGCTATGGCGACACGGCGGTGGCCGAGCACGCGATCGCGCTGATGTGGTCGGCCGCGCGCGGTCTCGCCAGCATGGACGGCGCGATCCGGCGCGGCGAGTGGCCACGCACCCCGGGGATGCAGCTCACCGGCAAGACCATCGGCCTGCTCGGGTTCGGGGGCATCGCGGCCGAGGTCGCGCGCATCGCCGGCGGCGGGGGCATGCGCGTGCTGGCCTGGAACCGCACGCCCAAGACCGCGCCCGGCGTCAGCTTCGTCGATCTGGACACGCTGCTGGCGCAAAGCGACGTGCTGAGCGTGCATCTGCTGCTGACGGATGCGACGCGCGGCTTCCTCTCGGCCGAGCGGCTGGCGCAACTGCGCCCCGGCGCGATCCTGGTGAACACGGCGCGCGGCGCGGTGATCGACGAGGCGGCGCTGGTGGCGGCCCTGCGCGCCGGTCGGATCGGCCACGCGGCCCTCGATGTGTTCGTCGAGGAGCCGCTGCCGGCGGGCAACCCGTTCGTCGGCCTGCCGAACGTGACGCTCTCGGCGCACAGCGCGTTCCGCACGCCGGAGGCGAGCGAGAACCTGATCCGGCGCGCTCTGGACATCGCCAAGCGGCTGGCCGGATAAACCCCCTCGGCGCCCGCCTGGCGGAACGGTAGACGCAGCGGACTTAAAATCCGCAGCCTTGTAGGCGTGGGGGTTCGAGTCCCCCGGCGGGCACCATAATGAATACATTGGAGAAATTCTCAATTTTAATGCCCTGACCGATCCGACGCTAAAGCCGATCTTCCCTTACGAACAGGACATTGACAGGACAGAAGGACGAATTGTGCCCACTTCTGCCTCGGGGGCATTATTGGGGCACCGGCATCGGCGCGATACGGCAGGATGGAACTGGACGATTGAGGAATGCCCAGCATACGAGGTCAAGATGTTCTTGATACGTTCTCATTCTGCCGCTACCGTGCCACCATGTCCGACGATGATCCACTGACCCCCGCGTCCCGCGATGATCTGGTCCAAGCCCTCGCCTACGGCCTTCGCTTTGACGAACGCGGCAAGGCGCACCGGCACGCGGTCGACGACATGGCACGCATCGCGGCCGAAACGCTGGTGCGCCATCTGGATCAGGCGGGGTTCGTGGTGATGAAGCGGCCCGGGGCGAAGCTGCACAGCACACCCACGGGCAACTGAGGGCATGCGCGACCGCGTCCTCACGGCCGACACGGCGCAGGCGCTACAGGATTAAAGCGACCGCGCAGGCCAGTTGCTGGCCTGGGTCGTGATGGAGGCTGAGGACAGCGCCGATTTCATCGGCCGCCCGACCGCTTCAGGGCGTGGCGCGCTCCCGAGCGTACTGGTGGCGGCCACGTTGGCCGAGCTGCACGCCAGTTTGCCGGTCGGGCTGACGCGTTCGCCTCGGCAGGCGGCCGACCCGCCGGGCGTGGTGGAGGTCTGGTTCTCGGCCGGACGATAAGCTGGCCTTTGGCGCCCTCGCACACTAGGTCATGCCGCCGGGCGACCCACCTCGCCGGTTTCCGCCCCCGTCTCGGATCGTCACCATCCGGGCCAGCCGGCGTGTGGAGGACGCAAACGGGATGGCGCTCCCCTACGTGTGCGGTGATGACGCGCTCGAGCATCAACGGCCGTGAACTCACGCTGCATGGAGCGCGCCCATTGGACCCTGAGGTCTCACCCGTATCGTCCGATCTTGCGTGAGCGCCAATCCTGCGCGCATGATCGTTAACGTTTCGGACGTATAGGTCGTCTCCCACCGTGCCCGCTCAGGCAACGAGCTCCAATTTTAGCTTCCTTGGCCACTACGACGCGGTGCTCGTCAGCGTGGCGACGCTCGCGGAGCGTTACTTCCCGGACGACCCGGTCACCGCGCTCATGAAGCTTCGCCAGTTCGGCGAACTCTTGGCGCAGCAAGTTGCCGCGCGTGCCGGCGTCTTTACATCGCCCGATGAGCCGCAGGACGGATTGCTAGGCCGCCTGCGCCGCGAGGCTGGCTATCCCCGCGAGGTGCTTGATCTCTTCCACGATCTTCGCCGGGTTGGGAACAAAGCCACTCATCAGCACGTGGGCGACCACGCAGCCGCGCTCACCGCGCTCAAGGTAGCCCGACAACTGGGCATCTGGTTCCATCGCACGTTCGGCGAGGACCGCACCTTTAGGCCTGGGCCGTTTCAGCCGCCGCGCTCGCCGCCAGATCCTTCGGCTGCGCTGGCAGAGGAGTTGGCACGGCTCCGGGCGGAACGGGATGCAGGTCTTTCGGCCGCGGATGCAGCGCGCCAAGCCGCCGCTGCGGCGGAACAAGCGCGTCGCACGGCGGAGGAACGCGCCCTTGCG
>JAKBCB010000100.1 GCA_021808185.1 Pseudomonadota bacterium | reverse complement strand
GGGCCTCCGTAGCCCGGCACCTGTTGCCCGGCGAGCCGCTGCTCGCGCAATTCGCGCCGCCAATCGCCCCACGCGACGGGAACCGGCGGCAGTTTGCGGAGCTCCAGCGCGAACGCTTCCAGATCGGACACGATCCCCAGCGCGGGGCGGAACACGCGGCCGATCTCGCTCGCCTCGGGATAGACGTGCACGATCGGCGTGGCGCCGGCGAGGTCGAACAGCGTGTAGCCCTGCGTCACCGGCTCGCCCAGGCGGGTGCCGAAGGCGAGGATCAGGTCGCTTTCGCGCGCCTTGGCGACCAATGCCGGGTCCGAGCCGACGCCGAGATCGCCCACGTACGTATCGAGCGTGCCGTCGTACAGCGACTGGCGCCGGAACGAAACCGCCGTCGGGATGTCCTGCGCGGTCAGGAAGTCGCGGATCGCGGCGCGGCCGGTATCGCTCCAGATGCCGCCAAGGATCGCCAGCGGCCGGTGGCTGGCGGCGAGCAGGGCTTGCAGCCGCGCCAGCGCCGCCGGGTCGGGGAAGGCGCGGCTGACCGGCGCGGGGCCGATATCCGCCACATCGACCGTGCGCTTCTGCATTTCCTCCGAGATGGCGATCACCACCGGGCCAGGGCGGCCGGAGGTGGCGACATCGACGGCATGGGCCACAAGTTCGGGGATGCGCGCCGCGTCGTCGATCTGCGTGACCCACTTCGCCAGCGGCGCGAACATGCGGCGGTAATCGACTTCCTGGAAACTCTCGCGGTCGGTTTCCTCGAACGGGATCTGCCCCACGAACAGCAGCAGCGGCGTGCTGTCCTGCTGCGCGACATGCACGCCAATGGCGGCGTGGCAGGCGCCGGGCCCGCGCGTGACAAAGGCCGCCGCCGGGCGGCCCGTCAGCTTGCCGCAGGCTTCGGCCATGTGCACCGCCCCCGCCTCGAACCGGCAGGTGACGAGCTGCACCTTGTCGCGGACGGCGTACAGCCCGTCGAGCACGTCCAGATAGCTTTCGCCCGGGACCGCGAAGGCATGGGTGATGCCCTGCGCCACCAGCGCATCGGCCAGCACATGCCCGCCGATACGCGGCCCCCGCTTCACAGCACCGCGCGCCTTGGCAAGCTCCATCGCTCCGTCCCCTTCGCCACCCGCGCGACCATAGTCGGCGCCGCGGCGCCGGGCAAAGCCCCTACGCCGCCTGCTTCAGCGCCTGCTCCGCCGTCAGCGCCGTCTCCGGCGTGCCGGAGACGATCAGTTCCAGCACCTCGCGCTCGCTGGTGGCGCGGATGTAGCGGTCGCCCACCGCCTGCCCGCGCTTGAGCACCATCACCCGGTCGCCGACCTCGAAGATGTCCTGCAAGCGGTGCGAGATGATGATCTGCGCGACACCCTGCCGCTTGAGTTCGGCCATCGTCTCCAGCAGCCGGTCGGTCGCCATCACCGAGAGATTGGCGGTGGGCTCGTCGAAGATGATGACACGCGGGTTGAACGAGATGGCGCGCGCGATGGCGACGGATTGCTGCCGCCCGCCCGAGAGGCTCTCGACCTTCTGAAACACCGAGTTTACATCGACCTTTAGTCTTTTCAGCACGGTGTTGGCTTCGGCGTACATCTTCGGGCGATCCACGAACAGCCCCATGCGGCGCGGCCAGCGGCCGAGAAAGATGTTCTGCCCCACGTCCATGTTCCCGCACAGGGCGAAATCCTGGTAGATCATCTCCATGCCCAGGTCGCGGGAATCCTGCGGGCTGCGGAAATGCGTGATCTTGCCGTCCACCAGCACCTCGCCGCCGTCGCGCATGTAGGCGCCGGTCAGCACCTTCATCAGCGTGGACTTGCCCGCCGAGTTGTCGCCGACGAGGCCGAGGATTTCACCCGGATCGAGATGCAGATTGACCCCGCGCAGCGCATGCACGGCGCCAAAATGCTTCTCGATGCCGCGCATCGCGATGATCGGCGTGCCGCTCATGCGTGATCTCCTGAACGCCGCTTGAAGAGACGGGAAAGAATGCGCTCCTGGCGCACCCAGATATCGCCGACGACGGCGCCGATCAGGATCAGCCCGATCAGCACGTTCATCCAATGCTGCGGCATGACGAACGACGCGCCGCCCGGCAGCAGGATTTGCAGCGACAGCAGCGCGCGGATCAGGGTGATGACGGCGGCACCGGCCATGGCACCGAGGATGGTGCCGTAGCCACCGAAGATGCTGCCGCCGCCGATGATGACGGAGGAAATGCCGTCCAGCTCCCGCCCCACGCCGGCCGAGGGATTGAACGAGCGCAGATACGCCGCGTAGATCACGCCGGCGCATGCGGCGCACATGGCGCTGAACACCAGGGCGGAGAACCGCACGGCCCCGGTGTTGATGCCGGCATAGCGCGCCGCACGCTCATTGCCGCCGACCGCGTACACCATCTGCCCGATCGGCGTTTTGCCGAGCGCGATGCCCGCGATCACGGCGAGAAGACCCATGAACAAGGTCTGCGCGCTGACCGCCTTGGCCACCACCTCGAACGCTCCGGCCCCCGGCGCCATGCCCATCGCGTCGAGCACTTCATAGAGGCTGCGCCCGATCACGTTGAAGCTGCTGGGAAACTCGGCCAGTTGCCGCCCCGCGACCATCCAGGCGCCAAGCCCGCGCGCGACATAGAACATGCCGAGCGTGGCGACGAACGCGGGCAGCCGGAAATACACGGTGACGATGCCGTTGACCGCGCCGCACAGCAGGCCGCCGATCAGCGCGATGACCACCGCCGTCAGTGGATCGGCGCCCATCTCCTTCATCATGAAGGCCGCCGTGGCGCCGGAAAACGCGAGCACCGAGCCCACCGAGAGGTCGATATCGCCATTGGCGATCACGAAGGTCAGCCCCGTCGCCACCAGGGCGATTTCGGTGAACGCCAGCAGCAGCGAGAACGTGTTGTCGAGCGAGCCCCAGAAATCCGGCCGCAGCGCCAGGCCGGTCAGCCACAGCGCCACCGTCAGCATCACCGCCGCCGCGTCGCGCCGCGCGAGGAAAGCGCGCAAGCCGCGCGCGTTGACGGCGCGCGCCTCGATGGCGCCGCCGCGCATCTGCGTGCCCGCGATCGCCGCCTCGCCACGATCCGGCGGCGGTGGCGCCTCGCGCCCGCGCAGCCGCGCCCAGATGCGCGCGGCCCCGCCGCCGCGGATCGCCCAGGGCTCGACCAGCACGGCGGCGAGCAGGATGATGCCCAGGAACGCCTGCACCGCGCCGCCCGGCAGCTGCATCATCGAGCGGACTTCCATCTGCACGCCGTCCACATCCACCATGTGGGTGAACGGAATGCCCTCGCGCAGCACCTTGTCGATCAGCACCACCAGCGCCGAGCCCAGGCAGGCGCCGAGCACCCGCCCGCGTCCGCCGGCGATGGATGCGCCGCCGACGATCACCGCCGCGATCACGATCAGTTCCGCGCCCTGGCCGACCTGCGAGGTCATGCCCTTGTCCTGCGCCACGTTCATCAGCCCGGCGATGGTCGCGGTGATCGCCGAGAGCAGGTACGAGCGCATCCGCACCCAGCGCGCCGGGATACCGGCATAGGCCGATGCCTGCGCGTTGCCGCCGACCGCCTGCGTCTCGTAGCCGACGCGGGTTTTCGCCAGCAGGATCATGCCGACGATCAGCACCACGCCGAAGACGATGATCTGCGAATTGAAGCCCATGGCATTGGTCTCGGCGATGCCGAAGAACCAGCCGTCATGCGCGGCCTTCTGGTCGAAGCCGATGGTGTTGCCGGCGGTCAGGCCCAGGATCAGGCCACGGCCGATGAACAGCATCGTCAGTGTGGCGATGAACGCCGGCACGTTCAGCCGTGTCACCAGCAGCCCGTTGATCAGGCCCACGGCAAGCCCGGTCACGACGCCGCCGAAAATCGCCCAGCCGACCGAGGTATCGGCATGGTACGGGTCGTACAGCAGCGAAAACACCGTCGCCACGAGGCCGAGCGTGGAGCCGACCGAGAGATCGAGTTCCTTGTTGACGATCACGAAGCTCATGCCCACCGCCATCACGCCGAAGCGCGCGGTGTCGCGCAGCACGGCGGAGAATGCGTCGGTGGTGCCGAAGAAGTCCGGGTTGATCCAGATGCCGATGCCGTACAGCACCAGCATGAACAGCAGGATGCCCGCCTCCCAGCCGCCGATCAGTTGCAGCGGCAGGCGGAAGGCGTCGCGGGCGGGGGCGGCGGACTGGGCGTGAGCGGACATGTGCGGTCCTACAGGCCGGCGGCCCTCGCCCCTCCCGCATCCGTCTCCCCTTGCGGGAAGGCGGTGCGGGAGGGGTCGCGGGCCGCCGCCGAAAAGCTCAGTTCTCGAAGCGCTTGCCGATGTTGCCGACCGTGTCCTTGGTCACAAGCTGCGCGCGCGTGTCGAGATTGGCCGCCGCGATGCCGCGGTCGATCTGCAGGTACAGCTGCATCACCGGCCAGAAGCCTTGCAGGAACGGCTGCTGCCCGAGCGAGCCGGTCAGCGCGCCGGTCTTGATCTGCTCCTGCTGCTTCGGCCCGAGGTCGAAGCCGAAGGCGCAGATCTGGCCCTGCTTCTTCAACTGCGTGATGGCATCGCCCAGCGCCGGCGTCACGAAGCCGTTGGCGGTGAAGGCGCCGACCACGTCCTTGCGGCTTTCGATCAGGTTCACCACCGAGTTGACGATGTTGTCCTTGTCCACGTCGATGCCGATGTTCTGCGGCCCGGCATCGACCTTGAAGTTCTTCAGCACGCCGGCCTTGTTCAGCGCCTTGACCGTCGCCTGGAAGGCGGCGGTGATGCGGCGGTTGACTTCCTCGTTGCCGAGCGTGGTGGTGCTGGGGAAGATGATCGAGCCGCCCTTGACGCCCTTCTGGATCAGGCATTTCGCCAGCGCCTCGCCGCCGATCGCCGCCGCCGAGGCGTCCTGGCCGGTGTGCGAGATCGAGTTGCGGTCATACAGGTTCGGATCGTAGCTGTTGGTGGTGGCGACGGGAACGCCGTGTTCCTCCAGCTTCTTCACCAGGTCGTCGTAGGCACCGGACTGCGGCGTGGTCATGATCACGCCGTCGATGGTCGGGTCGTTGACGATCTGGTTGAGGATGGCGATTTCGCGCGGGATGTCATCGACCGGCGCTTCGGAGCCGAGCTTGATGAGGTTGATGCCGAAGGCGTTCGCCGCCACCTGGGCGCCGACATAGGTCGGGTCGAAGAACCCGTTGCCGGCGGTGTGGGTGACGATGGCAAAGGTCAGGTGGCCATCGGCGGAATGGAAGTTCTTCGTCGTCGGCGCTTCCTTCGCGGCATCCTCGAACGAGTAGCCGCCGACGGCCTTGCCGAGCGTGCCGGACTGGGCGAAGGCGCTGCCGCCGAATCCGAGAACGGCCGCCACCGCGGCCGCGATCATCAGCTTTTTCACGTTTCTCTCCCTTGTGTCCGCGCTTGGGCGCGGCCGTTTCGCAGTCTAACCGGCCGCGATCATATCTGTGCGCCGGGCGAGGTCCAGCCCCTATTTGTCAGACCTTCTGTAAAATCGCGGCCCACACTTGACGCACCCACACTTGACGCACCCACACTTGACGCACCGGGCGCGGCGGCGAACTGTTCGCCCGGTCCGCCAGGGAGAGTTTCGGCATGCGAGCGATCTTCGTGATGATCAAATGCGAGATGGGGCAAGCCTACAAAGTCGCCCAGATGGCGGCGGACCAGATCGAGGAATTGTCCGAACTGCATTCGACCTCGGGGCAATACGACCTGCTCGGCAAATTCTATCTGGAGCCGACGCAGGACACCGGGCTGTTCGTGACCGAGAAGCTGCAAACCATTCCGGGCGTGAAGGACACCTACACGCTCATCACCTTCAATGCGTTCGTGGGCGGCAAGGGGTAGCGGCACCTCACGCGCCAGGGTCGGGCGGCACCCACGGCCGCGCGCCGCGCACGTCGCGGTCGGACAGCGTGCGCACGCCATCGCGCTCCAGCCAGACGGCGAGCGCGCCGTTGCGCCAGAGATCGAAGCGGTCGAACGCGTCCGGCACCGGGTCCGGACAGCGCAGATGGATCGGCGCAAGCGACAGCAGAATGGCCGCGTCGCAATCCGCGGCCCGCGCCGGGCCAAGCAGCAGCATCGCCAGCGGCGCGTCCGCGCGCGGGCGCACGCGGCAGGCGTCCGCGTCGCACGCCACGCCCTGCTCGGGATGCTCCGGCAGGGCGCGCACGCTCGCCGCCCACATCTGCCGCCACGCATCCTGGGTGAACCCGGAGAACCCGTCGCGCTGCTGTACGAACATGTCGTGGCCGGCATGGATCGCCGCGAGCCGCCCGTCCGCCGAGAGCAGCATGTCCGGCGGGCGCGTCAGCGCGGGCGATACCAGGCCCAGCAGCAGCACCGGCACCCCCGCCAGCCGCCCCCGGCTCCGCCACAGCCCGAGCCACGCCATGCCGAGCGCCACGCACGCCAGCCCCCAGTCCGGCATGCGCGGCACCATCAGCGTGGCCGAGGGCAGCGCCGAGACCGCGCGCCCGATCCACAGCACGGCCCCCGCCCCCAACCCCATCGACACCAGCGCCAGCGCCTCCAGATGCAGCGGCATCAGCAACAGTGCCAGCAGCCCGGCCGGCATGACCCAGAACGCCGTCACCGGCACGGCGGCCACGTTCGCCAGCACGTTGTAGATCTGCACCAATCCGAAATGATACGCCGCGAACGGGGCGGAGGCGGTGCCGGCGAGCGCGCTGGTCAGCGCCAGCGCCACCACGTGCCCCAGCAACCGCCGCCGCCAGTCCCCGCGCGCGTGCAGCCGCAGCAGCGCCGGGCGCAGCGCGTCGTAGCCGGCGATCAGCGCCAGCACGGCGGAAAAGCTCATCTGGAAGCTGACGCCCAGCGCCTGCTCGGGCGCGATCAGCAGCAGCGTCGCCATGGCCAGCGCCAGCCCGCGCAGCGACAGCGCCCGGCGCCCGACGATCACCCCCAGCGTCACCAGACACGCCATTGCGAACGAGCGGATGATCGGCACATGCGCCCCGGTCAGCAGCATGTAGCCGCCGCCGGCCGCCAGCGCCGCCAGCGCGGCGATGGGCTTGGTCGGCCAGTGCAGCGCCGCCCGCTCCCAGGCCGCAAGGCCGGCGCGAGCCACGAAAAAGATCAGGCCCATGACGATGCCGATATGCAGCCCGGCGATGGCCAGCAAATGCGCCAGCCCCGAATCGCGGAACGCCGCGCGGTCGGCCGCCGGAATGGCGGCGGCGCTGCCCGTCAGCAGCGTCGCGCAGATCGCCCCCTCGGTATCCGGCAGCACGGCGGCGATGCGCGCGGCGATCGCCTCGCGCAGCGATTGCAGCGTGCGGGCGAAGCCGCTCGGCGCGCCGTGCGCCAGCACCTCGGCACGGGTCAGCGCGTAGCCGTAGGCACCGATGCCGGAGAAATACGCATCGCGCTGCAAATCCCAGCCGCCGGGATAGGCGGGCGGGTTCGGCGGGCGCAGCCGCGCGCGCAGCCGCAGCGTGTCCCCGGTCGCGGGGGTGGCCGGGTCTTCGGGGCGCAGCCGGATGCGCACCGTGCGCGGCTGCGCCGCCCCCTCCCCCAGCACGGGCGCTTCGAGCGTGACGCGAGCCCCCTCCGGCAGCGGCTCGACGGCGCGCACGAGGCCGGTGACGGCGATGGCCCGGCGCGGCACTTCCATCGGAGGGGCCGCGCGCTGCGTGGCATGCTGGGCCGCGGCAAACCCCAGCGCCGCCGCCGCGACCGCGAGGCAGACGCCCCGCGCCAGCAGCCAGCGACGCGCCGCGACGGCCCCGAGCGCGCCCACCGCCAGCACGGCCGGACCGGGCCAGAACGGCGGATCGACCGTCAGCGCGAAGAAAAAGATATTGCCGGCGGTCATGAACACCGGCAGCCATGGGAAGAACCGTCCACGCTCGGTCGCCACCCAGTCCGCGAACGCGTCGCGCAGTGCCGGCAGGCGGAGCGTGGCCAGCGCCACCGCCACCGTGCCGGCCGCCACCGGTCAGCTCAGGCAGGCGGCGTTGAGCACGCCGAGGATCAACGAGCCGGCGGCCATGATCGTCGCTTCCGCCATGTCGCCGCGCGCCAGCGCCGCCGCCACGTCGCGGCGCAGCAGCCGCATGGCCAGGAAGCAGCCGAACTGCACCGCGCCGGAGATCGCCGCCCACACGACCATGTCGCCGAACCCGGCCGAATGCACGATGGCGGAGGCCAGCGGCAGCGCGAACCCACCCGCCGCCCCGGCGACACTGAGGGCAGCGGCCGGGTTGCCCTGCCGGATCAGCGCCCATTCCTGCCCCGGCAGCAGCTTCTCGTGCAGCCAGAGGAAAATCGCCAGCAGCACCAGGCTGCCGGCGAAATAGCCGAGGAAGGCGGGCAGCGTGTCCAGGCTGGTCATCGTGGTCCGTCCTCGCCGGCTGGGTCGAAACAATGCGGCACGAAGCGGCTGCCATCGCTGGTGATCGGCGTCGTGTCCTCACGAATGCCGAGGCCGCAGGGTTTGCCGCCGACCACCCAGCTGCCCAACACCGGATAGTTCCCGTCGAAGCACGGCAACTCCTCATAGGCCTGGAACACCATCGGCTGGCCCCCGTACGGCCCGCCGGTGCGGCGGCCCGGCGCCACGATATTGGCGCCCTCCCGCGCGAACAGCGGCTTGGCGATCTCCGGCCCGCCGGTGCGGCCCGGTTCGCGAAACGCCGGCAGCAGGTTCGGGTGGCCGGGGAACAGCTCCCACAGCAGCGCCAGCAACCCTTTGCCGGCGAGCAGAAGCCGCCATGCCGGCTCGATCCAGCGCGTTCCCGCCGCCGCCACATGCGCGCCGAACGCATCCGAGAGCAGGAACTCCCAGGGATACAACTTGAAGCAGGTGTCGATGCGCTCGCCCGCCAGATCGACGAACCCCGTCCCGTCCCAGCCGATATCGGCGATGGCGACGAACGGCACCTCGCGCCCGGCCTGCATCGCGGTATCGCGCAGGTACTGCACGGTGCCGCGATCCTCCGCGCTGTCGGCCATGCAGGCGAAATGCACCGTGTCCGGCCAGCCCGCCGCGCGCCATGTCGCGATCAGCCGCTCGTGGATGGAGTTGAACTGGTCGGCGGCCGGAAACACCGAACCAAGCCAGTCCCATTGCACGACGGCCGCCTCGTACAGCGCCGTCGGCGTGTCAGCGTTGTATTCCAGCAGCAGCGGCGGGCCGGTGCCGTCCCAGCGCAGATCCATCCTCCCGTACAGGCTCGGCTCCCGCGCCTCCCAGCTTCGCACCACCAGCGGCCAGGCGGATTGGGGAATCCCCAGCGTCTCGTACCGGCCAAAGCGCACCGCATGATCGGCGGCGGCGAGGCACAGGCGCTGCAACTCCGCCGTCGCGTCGTCCAGCGTGTCGCTCTCGGCGGCGGAAAAGCGCCAATACGCCCGCTCGTCCCAGTAAACCTGCCCGTCGATCTCGGCGAACGCGAAGCCGAGCCGGCGCGCCCGCTCGGCAAAATCCGCGCGCGGGGCGATGGGGCGGCGGCGCATCAGCCGTGGAACCCGCCGAAATGCATCCCCATGAACCCGAACCCGCCGCGCGCGACGCTGGCCGAGGATGCACGCGAGGACAACAACCCGCCGGACCGGCCGAACCAGCCATGTGATGACGAGCCATGCCACCCGCCGGTCCAGGAGCGGCAAATCTGCTCGGCCAGCGGGTCCTGTCGTGCGCGCGCATCCTGGCAGGCGCGGCTGGACTGCATGGACATGGCCGTGCCGCCGGCCATCACGCCGCCACCCATCAACACCAGCACCAACTGCGTCGTCGCCCGCATGGCCGCCCCGTTGCGCAGCCGTCATGGAAGCACATCGCGGGGGAGTCGCGCGAGGGCCCCGCCATGCGCTAAACGCCCCGCCATGACAGTCCGCACCCGCTTCGCCCCCAGCCCGACCGGCCTGCTGCACATTGGCGGCGCCCGCACCGCGCTGTTCAACTACCTGTTCGCCCGCCACCACGGCGGCCAGTTCCTGCTGCGCATCGAGGACACCGACCGCGAACGCAGCACCGACGCGGCCACGCAGGTCATCCTGGAGGGTCTGGC
>JAKBCB010000099.1 GCA_021808185.1 Pseudomonadota bacterium | reverse complement strand
CGCGCGAACGCCGAGGGGGCCGCGTGCGTCATCGTCTCGGCGGCGATCGAGGCGGAAGTCAGCCAGTTGCCGGAAGCCGATCGCGGCGAGTTCCTCGAAGGTCTCGGCCTGCACGACAGCGGGTTGGACCGGGTGATCCGCGCCGGCTACGCGCTGCTCGGCCTGATCACGTATTTCACCGTGGGGCCGAAGGAAACGCGCGCCTGGACCATCGTGAAGGGCACCAAGGCGCCGCAAGCCGCCGCCGTGATCCACAACGATTTCGAGCGCGGCTTCATCGCCTGCGAAACCATCGCCTACGACGACTACGTGGCGTTCAAGGGCGAGGTCGGCGCCAAGGAAGCCGGCAAGATGCGCGTCGAGGGCAAGGAATACGTGGTGAAGGACGGCGACGTGCTGCTGTTCCGCTTCAACGTCTGACACGGGCGCGTCGGCGCGGGCGAGACCACGGCAACCGCGAACCCGGCAACTGCGGCGTTTGGACCAACCAACGCCGTGGCCCTCGCCGCCTTGTGATTCGCGCCAATTCACATTTCACAATCTATTGATCTAAATCAATGCCGGCGCTAATATTTGATATAACATTTACCAAGTTCGAGAGCATTGAATAACACGGGCCATGGCAAGCGTTGCCGTGGCGTTAGCCGACCGGCTTACTTGTCAGTAATGACTTGGCCAACTGGAGACAAATCATGAAACAGATCGCTCTGGCGGCTGTGGCGTTGTTTGCGCTCGTTTCCCTCGGTGCCTGTGGCTACGGCACTGGCGACCGTGCCGTGAGCGGCGCCGGAATCGGCGCGGGTGTTGGGGCGCTCGGGGGATGGATGGTCGGCTCTCCCCTGGAAGGTGCGCTGATCGGTGGCGCCGTCGGCGCCGGCACCGGCGCGCTCACCAGTCCAGACCAAGTTCAGCTTGGTCGGCCGATCTGGAGATAAACCACAGATATTCTGTCTTATTTCGGTCGATAATGGAGGTTGCCATGCGTCAATCGCAAAATCATTTTCGGATGCTTTTAGCCACTGCCGCGCTTTCGCTGGTGGCGGGCTGCGCCCAGATGGCGCCGCGGCAAGACGCGTCGCCGCAGCCGCACGACGCCGCGACAGCCGGGCCCGAACTGGCCGGCGCATGGTATCAGGTTTATTTCGACACCGGCAGTGCCGATGTCAACGCGCGCGGGCGGATGATCGCCCAAAAAGTCGCCTATGTGGTCACGAACAACACCGCGACCCGCGTGACGGTGATCGGCAGGACCGACCGCCTTGGGCCGCCCTCCGCCAACATGGCGCTGTCCGAGCGCCGGGCGAACGCGGTCCGCGATGCATTGGTCGCCGCGGGTGTGCCGGCCGCGCGGATCGACACGAGCTGGACCGGCGAAGCCAATCAGACGGGCGCGACGATCGACGACACGACTTCGCCGCACAACCGCGTCGTCGATGTCACCGTGGTCAAGCAAACCCCGTGACCGCGCGATAACCGGACTTCGGAGCGGCGCCGATTGATCGGCGCCGCTCGGGACCACGCCGCAAAGGAAATCAACGATGAAACCCCTTCAAATCGCGGGTGTGGTGGCGGTGATCGTCGGGTTGGTGCTGTTGGGCTTTGCATACAACGCTTCCCAGGCGCCGCTCGACCAGTTGACCAACACGTTGACCGGACGTTTCACGAATCAGACGATGTGGTACGGCATCGTCGGCCTCGCCGCGGTCGTCGGCGGCATCTTGCTGGCCCTGTCCGGAAGGCGGTCGTAGCGAGAGCCCTAGCCCCTGGTCACGCACGCTCCGCGTCCAAGCCGGGGGCACTCCTAACACCAGGGAGTGTCAGATGCTTGGAACTATTCTCCTCGTTATCCTCATTCTTCTCTTGCTCGGCGCCTTCCCGACATGGCCGCACAGCCGCGATTGGGGCTACTTTCCAAGCGGCGTCTTGGGAATCGTGCTCATCGTCATGCTCGTTCTGCTCCTCACCGGGCGGCTCTAGCGGACGGTCACGCGCCGCGGCGATCCACGGCGTGGTACTCCCTGTTCGGCATCATGTCGGTCGCCGCCGCCATGCGGTTGGACAGGTTGAACAACGCCACCGTCTCGGCGAGGTCGAAAATATCCTCGTTTGACAGCCCGTGCGCGCGCAAGGCGTCGCGGTCGGAATCGTCCACCAGATGCAGTTGCGTCGTCAGCTTCCAGGCGAAATCCAGCATCGCCCGCTGCCGCGCCGGCAGTTTGGCGACCCGGTAGTTCATCACCAGCATTTCGCCGAGTTCCGGGTCGCCGGACAGTTTCCGCACCGCGGCACCGTGCGCGACCAAGCAGTAATAGCAGCGGTTGGCCGAGGAGACGACGACGGCCACCATCTCCCGCTCCAGCTTCGACAGGCCGGAGGGGGCGAGCATGATCTCGTTGTACGCCGCCATGAAGTTGCGCAGCCGCCGCGGGCGCAGGCTCAGCGCCGAATAGACGTTCGGCACGAAGCCGAGCTTCTCGACGCATTTGGCCCAGATCGCCTTCAGGTCGTCGTCCAGCGTCGCCGGGTCGGGCACGCCGAGGGCGGAAATATGGTCGGGCTGCGGCATGGTCGTTCCTCCGCGCGGGGGTCACGTCCGCGATCCTGCGCCGCTGCCCGCCGTGCCTCAAGCACGCCCTGGCGCCGTTCAGACCGGCGTGCCGATCAACGCCCCGACGCCCGCCGTCATGGCCATCGCCAAGGCGCCCCAGATCAGCACCCGCGCCGCGCCCCGCGCCATCGGCGCCCCGCCCGCCCGCGCGGCGACGGCGCCCAGAACGGCCAGGAACACCAGCGATCCGCCGGTGACAACGGGGATCAGCGCGCCCGGGGGCGACAGCACCACGATCAGCATGGGCAGCACCGCGCCCACCACGAAGCTCGCCGCCGATGCCAGGGCCGCCTGCAACGGCCGGGCGCGAAGCACCTCGCTGATGCCGAGTTCGTCGCGCGCGTGCGCGCCCAGCGCGTCGTGGGCCATGAGTTGCCGGGCGACTTCGTGCGCCAGATCGACGGACAGCCCGCGCTCGACATAGATCTGCGCGAGTTCCAGGTGTTCGCCCGCATGGTCGGTGGTGAGCGCGTGGCTTTCCTTCGCCAGATCGGCCTGTTCGGTATCGGCCTGGGAACTGACGGAGACGTATTCGCCGGCGGCCATCGCCATCGCCCCCGCGACCAGCCCGGCCAGCCCCGCGATCAGGATGCTGCCATGGCTCGCCTGCGCCGAGGCCACGCCGAGCACCAGGCTGGCGGTGGACACCAGCCCGTCATTGGCCCCCAGCACCGAAGCGCGCAGCCAACCGACGCGGTGGCCGTGATGGAATTCCTCGTGCGCCATCGTTCTCTCACTCGGACGATACGGCACGCTACGCCGCCGTCTCGACATCCTCCAGGCTGAATTGTGCCGCTTCCTCGTCGTAGCTGTACAGCTCGGCGTAGCGGCCCCAGGAGATCGCGGTGCGCAGCGTGTCGTCCGCGTAGTCGGGCGACATGTGGTCTTCCAACTCGTCGCGGAAGCGCACGGCGGAGGCGCGATGGTTCCACCGCTCGTCCAGCGTGCGGCGGATCGCGGCCACCAGCGGCACATGGGCGCGCAGGGCGGCGGCGAACAGCGCCTTGCGCCCGTCGGTGTCGGCATGGGCGAATTCCCGCCCGCCATCGGTCAGCTTCAGGTCGCCTTCCTCCAGCACGCCGAAGCCGAGCAGTTGCAGCGCCTCGCCCATCGGCAGCAACTCGTCCGCCTCCAGTTGCAGGGCGGCGGCCAGCGCGGGCAGGTCGGCGCGGCCCTGGTAGGGGTGGCCCGCCAGCGTCTCCAGCAGGCCCGCGAGCAGGTTGGTGGAGACCGGCTGCATGGGTGTCGCAAAGGTCGCGTCCACCGCCGGCATCGCGGCCGCCGCGGTCTTGGGGGCGGCCGGCGCGCGGCGCGTCATGATGGCGTAGATGTCGTCCACGAACTGCCGGAACGCCGGGTCGTGGCGGTTGCGCGGATGCGGGAACGGCACCCGCAATTCGTTCGCCACGCGGCCGGGGTTGGAGGAGAACACCAGGATGCGGTCGCACATCAGCACCGCTTCCTCGATGTTGTGCGTCACCATCAGGATCGACTTGATCGGCAGCTTGCGGTCGGACCAAAGGTCGATCAGATCGGTACGCAGCGTCTCGGCCGTCAGTACGTCCAGCGCCGAGAACGGCTCGTCCATCAGCAGCAGATCCGGGTGCACCACCAGCGCGCGCGCGAGGCCGACGCGCTGGCGCATGCCGCCGGAAAGCTCCTTCGGATAGGCGCTCTCGTAGCCGCCGAGGCCGATCAGGTCGATGGCTTCCTCGGCGCGCTTGTCCCGCTCGGCACGCGCGACACCCTGCGCCTCCAGCCCGAGTTCGACGTTCTCCTGCACCGTCAGCCACGGGAACAGCGCGAAGGACTGGAACACCATCGCCACGCCCTGCGTCGGGCCGGTGACGCGGGCACCGCGCCATTGCACCTCGCCCGCCGTGGGCGTCAGCAGGCCGGCGACGATGCGCAGCAGCGTGGATTTGCCCGAGCCGGAGCGGCCGAGCAGGCCCACGATCTCGCCGCTGGCGATGGCGACGTTGACATCCTCCAGCACCAGCAGGTCGGCGCTGCTGTCCTTGTGGTAGGATTGCCGGCAGGCCCGCACTTCCAGCAACGGGGCATTCACGGTCGCATCCACGGCGGCGTCCCCTTTTCTCAGTCGAGCGTCAGGCGTTTCGTGGCGAAGGCATACAGCGGCCGCCACACCATGCGATTGAACAGCAGCACGTAGGCCGACATCACCACCACGCCCAGCACGATGCGCGGAAAATCGCCCGCGTCCGTCTGATGCGCGATGTAGGCGCCCAGCCCGTGCGCCGAGAGCTTGTCGTCGCCCCACGAGGCAACTTCGGAGACGATGGAGGCGTTCCACGACCCGCCGGACGCGGTGATGGCGCCGGTGACGAAATACGGGAAAATCCCCGGCAGCATCACGCGCCGCCACCACAGCCAACCGCCGACACGGAAATTCTTTGCCACTTCCTGCAAGTCGCCGGGAAAGGCCGAGGCGCCGGCGACGACGTTGAACAAGATATACCACTGTGTTCCCAGGATCATTAGCGGCGTCAGCCAGATGTCCGGCGTCAGATGGAAGCGCACGATCACCACGACGAAGATCGGGAACAGCAGATTGGCCGGGAACGCCGCGAGGAACTGCGCCAGCACCTGGATGCGCCGCGCCCAGACCGGTCGCAGCCCGATCCACACCCCCACCGGCACCCAGACGAGGCTCGCCAGCGCGATCAGCACCATCACGCGGACCAGCGTGATGAAGCCCAGGCCCACCGCGGCCCCCAGATCGGCAAAGCCGACATTGTTCGAGGCGACGTACTCGAACACCTTCCACACCGCGAAGCCGACCACGACCGCGATCAGCGCGAAGAACACCGCGTCGCCCGCGCGCGAGCGCGGCGCGGCGACATTGGCCACGCGGCCGACCGGGCGGCCGATGCGCCAGGAGCCGATGGCGCTGAACACATCGACAATGGCGCCGCCGGCCACGCGCAGCGCCCGCGTGCGGCGCAGCAGCTTCAGCAGCCACGGGTCTTCCGCCGTGGCGCTCGCCGTCATTTCGAAGCGGAATTTCGCCGACCACGCCACCAGCGGGCGGAACAGCAACTGATCGTACAGCACGATCACCACCAGCATCGCCAGGATCGCCCACAGCACGGCGCCCATGTCGCGCTTGTCCAGCGCCATGGCGACGTAGGAGCCGATGCCGGGCAACGTCCAGGTCTTGTCGCCCAGCGTGATCGCCTCGGACGCGACGACGAAGAACCAGCCGCCCGACATCGACAGCATGGTGTTCCATACCAGCCCCGGCATGGCGAACGGCACATCCAGCCGCCAGAACCGCTGCCAGCCGGTCAGATGGAAGCTGCGCGTCGCTTCCTCCAGATCGGCCGGCGTCGTGGTCAGCGACTGGTAGAAGCTGAACGCCATGTTCCAGGCCTGGCTGGTGAAGATCGCGAAGATCGCCGCCAGTTCCAACCCCAGCACGCGGCCGGGGAACAGGCTCATGAAAAAGACCGTGGTGAACGACAGGAACCCCAGGATCGGCACCGATTGCAGCATGTCGAGAATGGGGACCAGCACCAGCCCGGCGCGGCGGCTTTTCGCCGCCCACGGCGCATAGGTGAAGGTGAACAGCAGCGAGGCCGCGAGCGCCGCGAACATGCGCATGGTGGTACGCAGCGCGTATTCTGGCAGGTTCGCCGGGCTGAGATCGACGGCCAGCGCCTCCGGCGCGTCGATCGGCTTCAGCGTGCCCGGGGCGGCATGGGCGAAGGCCATGATGAGCGCGAACACGCAGACCAGCGCCGCGAGATCCCACACGTTCGGCAGCCGCCGGCCGAGGGCCAGGGCCGGATGGACGGTACTGGACATCTGGCGCATCCCATGTGGCGGTGCCGCGATCCGGCGGCGCCACTTAGCGCATGGCGCGCGCCCGTGTCATCCGACCAAGTGTTGCCCGACGATGACGCTCCGGTGACGCGCGCGCGCCCTCAGCGCGTGCCGGTGCTGCCGAACCCGCCCTCGCCGCGCACCGTCTCCGGCAGGGTGTCCACCTCCTGCCAGCGGGCGCGCACGACGGGCGAGACCACCGCCTGGGCGATGCGCATTCCCCGCTCGATGGTAAACGCCGCCTCCCCTGCATTCATCACAATCACTTGCAATTCGCCACGGTAATCCTCGTCCACCGTGCCGGGGGAATTTGGCAGGATGATGCCGTGCTTGAGCGCAAGGCCCGAGCGCGGACGCACCTGGAGTTCGTAGCCCGCCGGCAGGGCGATCTTCAGCCCCGTCGGCACCAGCGTCCGCGCGCCCGGGGCCAGCGTCACCGGCTCGGTCACGGCGGCGAGCAGGTCCATCCCGGCGGCCCCGGCGGTGGCATAGGCGGGCAGCGGCAGGCCCTCGGCATGGGGCAGGCGCAGGACGGCGACGGGCACGGTGCTCATGCCAGAGCCTCCGCGATCCGGCGCGCAAGCCGGCGCGCCACCTCGTCCTTGCCGGCGCGCGGCCAGTCCTCGAACCCGGCTTCGGTCAACAGGTGCACTTCGTTCTCCGTCCCACCCATGATGGCCGTCCCCGCGCCGACATCGTTCGCCACGATCCAGTCGCAGCCTTTTCTCCGCCGCTTGTCCTCGGCGTAACGAAGAAGATCGTGCGTCTCGGCAGCGAACCCCACCACGAGGCGCGGGCGCAGCGGGCCGGGGGCGGCGATCGTTGTCAGAATATCGGGATTCGGCGTCAGCGCGAGGTCGGGCGGCGGGGCGCCTGGCGCCTTCTTCAATTTCAGGTCCGCCGCGTTGGCCACGCGCCAATCGGCCACGGCGGCGGCGAACACTCCGGCATCCGCCGGCAGCGCCGCGCGGCAGGCGGCGAGCATCTGCTCCGCCGTCTCGACATGCCGCACCTCCACGCCGGGCGGATCGGCGATGCCGACCGGCCCGCTGACCAGGCTCACGCGCGCGCCGAGTTCGGCCAGCGCGGCGGCGATGGCGTGGCCCTGGCGGCCGCTGCTGCGGTTGGCGATGTAGCGCACCGGGTCGATCGGCTCGTGCGTCGGCCCGCTGGTGACGAGAATATGTTTTCCCGCCAGTGGCTTGTCGGCCGTCGCCAGCAGTGCTGCGATGGCGGCGACGATGGCCGGCGGCTCGGCGAGGCGGCCAAAACCGTATTCGTTGCAGGCCATCACCCCCTCGTCCGGCCCGACCACCGCCACCCCGCGCGCGGCGAGTGTCGCCATGTTCGCCACCGTCGCCGGATGCAGCCACATGCGCACGTTCATCGCCGGCGCCACCAGCACCCGCTTGTCGGTGGCCAGCAGCAGCGTGGTCGCCAGATCCTCGGCGATCCCCGCCGCCATGCGCGCCAGAATGTTCGCCGTCGCGGGCGCGACCACCACAAGGTCGGCGGCGCGGGACAATTCGATGTGCCCCATCTCGTTCTCGTCGGTCAGCGAGAACAGATTCGTGTAGACCTTGTTTTCGGTGAGCACCTGCAACGACAGCGGGGTGACGAACTGCGCCCCCGCCTTGGTCAGCACGGCGGTCACACCGCAGTCCTGCTTGCGCAGCAGGCGGACGAGTTCGGGCACCTTGAAGGCGGCGATGCCGCCCGCGACGATCAGCAGAACCCGCTTGCCCGCGAGCGTCACAGCCGCCAGCCGCTATGGATCGCGGCGATCCCGCCCGACAGGTTCTGTACGTGCACGCGCGACAGCCCCGCCGTTTCCATCATCCCCGCGAGCGTTGCCTGATCGGGAAACATGCGAATGCTTTCGGCGAGGTACTGGTAGCTGTCCGCATCGCCCGCGAAACGCGCGCCAAGGCGCGGCAGCACGGAGAAGCTCCAGGCGTCGTAGATCGGGCGGAACGCATCGATCTTCAGGCGCGAGAATTCCAGGCAGAAAAACCGCCCGCCGGGCTTGAGCACGCGCCGCGCCTCGGCCAGCACGGCCGCCTTGTCGGTGCAGTTGCGCAATCCGAACGCGATGGAAACACGGTCCATGCAGCGGTCCGGCAGCGGCAGGCGTTCCGCATCGGCGACCAGGAACGACAGGCCGCTGGCGAAGCCGCGCTGCAACGCACGGTCGCGCCCGACGCCGAGCATGGCCGGGTTGATGTCCGACATCACCACGGGCCCACCGCCGCGCGCCAGCCAGGCGAAGGAAATATCGCCCGTGCCGCCCGCGAGATCGAGCAGCCGCCGGTTCGGCCGCGGGTCCAGCGCGGTGACGAAAATCCGCTTCCAGACCCGATGCACGCCGAGCGACATCAGATCGTTCATCAGGTCGTAGCGTGGCGCCACACTCTCGAAAACCGCGCGGACCAGCGGTTTTTTGTCCGCCACCGGCACGTCGCGGAAGCCGAAATCGGTCGTCGCATCCGTATTGTCGCTCATGGCCGCCACGTATAGCGTGGTTCGCAGCCATGCCGGAACTCCCCGAGGTCGAAACCGTGATGCGCGGCCTGCGGGCGCGGCTTGAGGGGCGCGTCATCGCGCGCGCGCGCATCGGCCGCCCCGATCTGCGCTGGCCGCTGCCGGAGGGGCTTGGCCAGCGCCTGACCGGCGCGCGCGTCACCGGCTTTCGCCGCCGGGCGAAATACATCCTGATGCGGCTGGACCGCGGCGAGAGCCTGCTGATCCATCTGGGCATGTCCGGGCGCATGCTGATCGCGCCGGTCAGCGATGCCGAGCCGGTGGCTCACGAGCATGTGTCCCTGCACACCGACGATGGCTGGCGCGTGGGCTTCGTCGATCCGCGCCGATTCGGCTCGCTCGATCTGGTGGCGAGCGACGCCGAGGACGCGCACCGCCTGCTCGCCGGCCTCGGGCCGGAGCCGCTGGGCGAGGCGTTCGACGCTTCGATGCTCTCGGCGGTGCTGGCAGGGAAACGCACGCCGATCAAGGCGGCGCTGCTGGATCAGCGGCTGGTGGCCGGGCTCGGCAATATTTATGTCTGCGAGGCATTGTTCCGCGCCCGCATCAGCCCGCTGCGACGGGCGGACAGCGTGGCGGGTGCGCGCGCCGCGCGGCTGGTGCCGGCGATCAAGGCGGTGCTGACCGAGGCGATCGCCGCCGGCGGGTCGAGCCTGCGGGACTACGTGCAACCGGACGGCGAGCTTGGCTACTTCCAGCACGCCTGGCGCGTGTATGGGCGCGAGGGCAAGGCGTGCGAGGCGTGCCCCGGCCCGCCGGCCTGCCCCGGGATCGCCCGCGTGGTGCAGTCCGGGCGCGGCAGCTTCTATTGCCCGCGCCTGCAACGCTAGCTACGAAGAGCCGGTCGATACGGCCGCAAGGGAGCGAAACATGCCCGAATTCATCCTCGTCGAAACGCATGGCCGCGTCGGCCTCATCCGCCTCAACCGTCCGCAGGCGCTGAATGCGCTGTGCGACGAACTGATGGCCGAACTCGGCGCGCGGCTGCTCGCATTCGACGCCGATCCCGGCATCGGCGCCATCGTGCTGACCGGCTCGGAGAAAGCCTTCGCCGCGGGTGCCGACATCAAGCAGATGAAGGACCGCACCTACCCGG
>JAKBCB010000098.1 GCA_021808185.1 Pseudomonadota bacterium | reverse complement strand
CGGGCTGCTGGCCCTGGTCGAGGTCAAGCGCCGGCCGACGCTGGCCGAGGCGGCGGCCTCCCTGGGCGCCCGGCAGCGCGCGCGGCTGCTCGCGGCCGCCGAAATCCTGCTGGGGGACAACCCGGACTGGGGCCGCGCCGGGGTGCGCTTCGACGTGATCGTGGTGGACGACGTGGGGCAGGTGCGCCGGATCGTCGACGCGTTCCGGCTGGAGGGATGAGGGATGCCCCATGCCATGTTGCCGCCGTGCCATGCGGCGGCGAATGGTGCTGGCCGGCAAGCCGGGCTATGGTTGTCGCTTCCTGATTGCAGACGGATACCGACGATGACCCGACTTCCGCGCTTGACGCTGCTGTTCGCGCTCGCCGCCGCGCCGGCGGTGGCCCAGACATCGCCCGCGCCCCCGGCCGAGGTCGGCGGCAAGCAGCCGATGTCCACGCTCCCCAGCAACACCTCGGCGGAGACCGCGCGCACGCAGTGGTCGCCGCAACTGCCCACGCCCGACGTGGACGAAAACGCACCGCCGGCCGCCTTCATCAAGGCCGCCCAGGCCGCCTTGGCTGCCGGGCGCCTCGGCGAGGCGCAGGAAGCGACCGAGCGCGCCGAAAGCCGGGCGCTGACCCGCTCGGTCAAGCCCTCGGCCGCCGCCGATCCGAGCCATCAGCCGCTGGTGCGGCAACTGTCCGAGGCGCGGCAGTTGCTCGGCAGCGGCGACCGCGCGGGCGCGCAGCGCAAGCTGGACGAGGCGCTGGCCAATCCGGAGGCGACCGCGAAGGACTGAGGCTTACGCCGGCCTTCCCGGCATGCGGTGGCGGTAGGCGAGCGCCTCCGCCACGTCCGCGCGGCGGATCGCGCCCGCGCCGGCCAGATCCGCGATGCTGCGCGCGACCCGTAGCGTCCGGGTGAAGCCGCGCGGCGACAGGCGCAGCTTGTCGGCGGCTTTTTCCGCCAGATCCCGCGCCTCCGGCTGCAAGGCGAAACCCGCGATGTCGGCCTCGGCGTTGGTGAACGGCCCGGCCTCCGCCCCGCGCTCGCGCTGGATGTGCCGCGCGGCGTCGATGCGGGCGGCGACCGCCGCGCTCGCCTCCCCCGCCGCCGCGCGCGAGAGTTCGGAGGGGGCGAGCGGCTGCACCTGGATGCTGAGGTCGATGCGATCCAGCAGCGGGCCGCTGATGCGGTTCTGGTACTCCTCGCCGCAGCGCGGCGCGCGGCCGCACTCGCGCCCGGCATCGCCGAGATGGCCGCAGCGGCACGGGTTCATCGCCGCGATCAACTGGAAGCGCGCCGGATAGGTGATGTGCGCCATCGCGCGCGCGACGGTGGTGCGTCCGCTCTCCATTGGCTGGCGCAGCGCCTCCAGCGCCGGGCGGGGAAATTCCGGCAACTCGTCGAGGAACAGCACGCCGCGATGCGCGAGCGATACCTCGCCCGGCCGCGCGCGATTGCCGCCGCCGGTCAGCGCCGCCTGGCTGGCACTGTGATGCGGCTCGCGATAGGGCGGGCGCTTGACCATCCGCCCACCCTCCAGCATTCCCGCGACGCTGTGGATCATGGAGACTTCCAGCGCCTCGCGCGGGGTCAGGTCCGGCAGCAGCCCCGCGAGCCGCGCCGCCAGCATGGATTTGCCCGCGCCGGGCGGGCCGACGAGCAGGATGTTGTGCCCGCCGGCGGCGGCGATCTCCAGCGCGCGCTTGGCCGTTTCCATGCCGCGCACATCGGCCATATCCGGGATCGCCGGCCCCTCCGCCAGCCCCGCCGGGTCGGGCGGGGTGAGCACCTGGAGGCCACGGAAATGGTTGATGAGCGAGAGCAGATCCAGCGCCGCGAGCACCTGGATATTGCCCGCCCACGCCGCCTCGCCACCCTGTGCCGCAGGGCAGATCAGCCCCAGCTCCGCCGCCGACGCGGCGATGGCGGCCGGCAGCACGCCGGCCACCGCGTTTACCGCGCCATCGAGCGAAAGCTCTCCCAGGGCGGCGAACTCGCCCAGATCCTCGCGCGGCACGACCTCCATCGCCGCCAGCACGGCGAGCGCGATGGGCAGGTCGAAATGCGAGCCCTCCTTCAGCAGATCGGCCGGGGCGAGGTTGATCAGCACCCGTTTCGGCGGCAGCGACAGGCCCATCGCGGTCAGCGCCGCGCGCACCCGCTCCCGCGCCTCGCCCACCGCCTTGTCCGGCAGGCCGACGACAAGGAAGGCGGGCAGGCCGGAGGAAATCTGCACTTGGACTTCGACGGGCACCGCCTCGATGCCGGAGAAGGCGAAGCTGCGGATTCGGGCGATGCTCATGCCGCCAGCGTGGCGCGATTTCGGTTCGCGAGCAATCCGTTGCTAGGCGCCCGCGGCCCAGATGCCGCCGACGAACTCGGCTTCGGCCGCGCCGGGCCAGGGCGGCATGGTGACGGCGACGGCGCTGAATGCCGTGTCCGCCGCCGCGCGGAACTGGAATGCGGTGCCGACCGGGATGGTCAGGCAGTCGCCGGGCCCGAGGTCGGCCACGTCCTCGCGCCCATCCTGCCGGCGCCACATCTGCCCACGCCCCGCCAGCACGTACCAGATCTCCTCGACCGTGCGGTGCCGCACGGCCCGGGAAACCTTGCCGGCGGGGAGCGAGAAATGCGCCATGCCGCCGCCCGACAGCGCCAGCAGGATGCGCACCTCCGAGCCGTCAGGCGCGAGCACGTCGCGAGAGGCGGGCAGGGGTTTGGTGGCGAAGTCGGTCATCGGCTTGCCTCGGGCAATGCTATCGCGGATGCGCGGTGGTCGCAGGATGCGCTAATATCGTCCGATGATCGACCGTATCACCTTCGACCCCGGCCAATGCGGCGGACGCCCTTGCATTCGCGGCATGCGGATCATGGTCCGCGATGTGCTCGGCCTGCTCGCGGCCGGCGTGACCGAGAGCGAGATTGTCGCGGATTATCCGGATCTTGAAGCGGACGACATTCGTGCGTGCCTTGCCTTCGCGGCGGCGCAGATCGACCATCCCGTCCTGCCCGCCTCGGCCGCGTGAAGTTCCTCATCGACGCGCAGCTGCCCCCGGCATTGGCGCGGGCGTTCGAGGCAGCTGGGTGCGGCGCGCGGCACGTTCGCGGCGTTGGCTTGCTGCGGGCGAGCGACGCCGATCTTTGGGCGTTCGCGCATCGCGAAGGCCGAGTGATCGTCACGAAGGACGAGGATTTCGCCGCGAGGTGGGCGCGCGGCGACCGGGAGGTGCCGGTCGTTTGGATCAGAACCCGCAACTGCCCGACTGCGACCCTGGTGGCGCACATCGTGCCGCGTCTGCCGCATGTCATCGCCTTGCTCGCCGCCGGTGAAACGCTCATCGAACTGCGCTGATCGCGGGCCTACCCCGACAGCCCCTCCAGAAACCGCGCCAGCAGCACGCCGAGGAGGGAAACATTGTACCCGCCCTCCTGCACCAGCGCGCAGGGCAGGCCCAGGCCCGCGATCAAGGCGCCGGCACGCGCGAACCCGTCCTCGGTCACGGCGAGGAAATTCAGCGGCTCGTCCTTCGACGCATCGAAGCCGAGGCTGACCACCAGCGCATCGACACGGGCGGCGCGCAGAGTCTCGACACCGTGCGCCACGGCGGCGAGCCAGCCCTCGTCGCCGGTGCCGCGCGGCAGCGGCAGGTTGAGCGTGGCGCCAGCACCGGGGCCGGCCCCGCGCTCGGTCGCGTGGCCCACGAACCACGGGTAATACGCGGTCGGGTCGCCGTGCACCGAGACGAACGCCACGTCCGCGCGTTCCCAGAAGATCCCCTGGGTGCCGTTGCCGTGATGCGAATCGATGTCCAGCACGCCAACGCGCCTGGCGCCGCGCGCGCGCAGGCGCTCGGCGGCCAGCGCCGCGTTGTTCAGATAGCAATGCCCGCCGGCGCGCGCCGCGTAGGCGTGGTGCCCGGGCGGGCGGGCGAGGGCATAGGCGGTGCGCCCGGCGGCGGCCTCGTCCGCGGCGGCCAGCGCCCCGGCGGCGGCGGCCAGCGCCGAGGGCCAGGTCTGCGGCGTGATCGGGCAGGCGGTGTCCATGGTGAACCAGCCGAGCCGGCCGATCACCGAGGCGGGCAGGCGCGCGCCGTTGGCCAGCATGTCCGGGCTCGGGTGGATGTTCGGCACCATCTCCGGCCCGTGCTCGGGCAGCAGCGCCCAGTCGTCCGGCCCGTCGCGCAGGAAATCGAGGTAGTCCGCCGCGTGCACCGCCTCCAGCGCCGCGCGGGTGGCGGGCGGCGGCTCGACGATGTCGAGGCGCAGGCGCTCGCACGCCTCCAGCAGCGATTCGGCGCGGGCGGGCGTCTCGAAGTGCCGCCGCACGACGCCGCGCTGGAGGAAGAATTGCGGCGCGTGCGCCAGTTGGGCAGCGGTCCAGAACGCTTTCATGCCGGTCTCCGGGATGCCCGCGAGCCTACGGAGGAACCTCCCGGCCTGTCCACCCGGGTCTCAGCCGCGCACGGTGTTGTTCCGCCCGTACACCAGAAGCATGGCGATGATGACGAGACCGTAGATGATCTGCCGCCCGGCCTCCGGCATCTGCATCACGCTCAGCACGCTTTGCAGCAGCACGATCAGGATGGTGCCGACGACGGTGCCGCTGTAGCGGCCCTGGCCGCCGAGGATGTTGGTGCCGCCCACCACCACGGCGGCGATCGCCGGCAGCAGATACACATCGCCCATGGCCTGGAACGCCTTGGACGTGTAGCCGGCGATCAGCAGTCCGGCGAACGAGGCGCACAGCGAGCAGACGACGAAGCCGAACACCAGCACGAAACGGGTGTTGATGCCGGACAGATACGTCGCCGCCTCGCGGTTGCCGGTGGCGTAGATGTAGCGGCCGATCGGCGTGCGGGTCAGCATGAACACCAGGGCCACGGACAGCAGCGCCCAGACCACCACCGAGTTGGCGATGCCGAGCGGCTGGCCGGTGGCGAGCCAGATCATGGGTTTCGTCGCCGAACTCTGCGGCGCGAAGCCGCCGGTCAGCATCACCATCAGCCCGCGCAGCACGGCATTGACGCCAAGGGTGAAGATCATCGAGGGCACGCGGAGGAACGCCACGCCCAGGCCGTTGGCGATGCCGACGGCCAGGCCGATACCCAGGCCGATGGGAATGGCCCACGGCCCGCCGACAGCGGTGGCGATCATGGCGCTCGCGGCCAGCGTCCAGGGCACGGACAGGTCGATCTGACCGAGCAGTACCACCACCATCATGCCCGCGGCGACGATGCCGAGGAAGGCGGCGATCTTGATCTGTTGCAGCAGATACGTGGGCTCGATGAACGTGGCCGAGCCCTGTGTGACCAGCGTGTACACGGTGCCGGCCGCCAGGATGGCGACGATGAAGCCGCAGGCGATCAGCGTCGGGCGGTGGATGTTCTTCAACACGCCGCTCATGTGAACAGACTCAGACGGTTCTTCACGCGGAACACCCGCGCGGCCCCGATGGAAACGGCGAGCAACAGGATCACACCCTCGAAAATCGGTTGCAGCAGCGGGTTGGCGAGGAAGCCCATCGGGCCATCGGTGTCGAACACGCGGAAGCAGAACGAGATCGAGCGCAGCACCAGCGCGCCGATCAGCGAGCCGATGGCGCCGCCGCTGCCACCGAACAGCGAGGTGCCGCCGATCACCACGGCGGCGATGGATTGCAGCGTGTAGCCGCCGGATTGCGGAATGTCGGCGTTGCCGCTGCCGGTCTGGATCGCCAAATACAGCCCGCCGAACGCGGCGAACAGGCCGCCGACCGTGTACGCCGCGAGCTTGCTGCGCGCGATGTTCAAGCCGGACATGTAGGCCGCCCCCTCGGCCGAGCCGATGGCGTAGCAGCCGCGCCCGGTCACGGTGTTCTTGAACGGCAGCCAGACGAACACGGCGATGGCGATCAGCAGCAGGATCGGCACCGGCAGCCGGCCGATGCCGTGCGCGAACCAGCCGGGCGCGCCGTCGGGGAACCAGCCATAGGTGGTGTCCATCTCCGCCATCGCGTTCGTTGTCACCCAGGACAGGTTGTCGTCGATCTTGCCGCCCGGGGTGGGGCGCAGGAACAGCGAGATGCCGAGAAAGACGGCCCCGGTCGCGAGCGTGACGATGATCGGCTGGATGCGGCCGTACACCACGATGCAGCCGTTGACGAACCCGGCCAGCGCCCCGGCGGCGAGGCAGACCAGAATGCCGGTGACGATCTCGAACGGCGAGCCGCTGACGAGGTTGGAGGCGAGGCAGTTCACCAGCGTCATCATCGGCCCGACCGAAAGGTCGATGCCGCCGGTCAGCACCGGCACGGTCTGCGCCATCGAAACCATGATGAGGGCGAAGGATTCGTTCGAGTTCTGGACGAATACATCCACCGTCCAGCCCTTCGGGTGCAGCGAGCTGTAGATGGTGTAAAGCACCACGAACAGGCCGAGTGCCAGCAACAGGCCGGTGCTTTGCGACAGGCGCAGACGGAGGTCCTTCACGCGTGCGCTCCACTGCTGGCGGGAAACGAGAGGTTCAGGGAGCTTGCGATGATGTTCGCCTCCGTGATGTCCGGGCCGGTCAGTTCGCGCGCGATGCGCCCGCCATACAGGATCAGCACGCGGTCGCAGCAGCCGATGAGTTCGTCATAGTCGGTCGAGTAGAACAGGATCGCCGTGCCCGCGTCCGCGAGGTCGCGCAGCAGTTGGTAGATCTCCTGCTTGGTGCCGACATCGATGCCGCGCGTGGGGTCGTTGAGCAGGATGACGCGCGCCCCGGTGAGCAGCCATTTGGCGATCACCACCTTCTGCTGGTTGCCGCCGGACAGCGTCGCCACCGGATCGGACAGCTTGCCGAATTTGATCTTCAGCTTGGCCACCATCTCGGCGATTTTCTTGTCCTCGATGTCGCGGTCCACCACGAAGTGGCGGGTCATCGAGGGCAGCGCGGCCATCGAGATGTTGTCGCCCACACCCATCGGCAGCATTAGCCCCTCGGTCTTGCGGTCCTCGGGGATCAGCGCGATGCCGACGCCGGCGGCGCGCTTGGCCTGGGCGGGGCTGGTGATGTGGGTCTTCTGGCCGTTGACGGCGACCTCGCCGGCCACACCGCGCAGCACGCCGAACAGCGCGAGCAGAAGCTCCCGCTGGCCCTGGCCGTCGAGGCCGCCGAGGCCGACGACCTCGCCCTGGCCGATGCGGAAGCTGATGTCCGACAGCCGTCCTTCCCAGCCTATGCCGCGCGCCTCCAGCGCCACCGGCGGCGGCGCGTTGCGCACGGGCTTGGGCGGATAAACATTGTGCAGCTCGCGGCCGATCATCATCTGCACGATCTGCTCGTCGCTGCGCGCCCCCTTGGGGAAGGTGTCGATGTGCTGGCCGTTGCGGAACACCGAGCAGGTGTCAGCCAGTTCCTCGATCTCGTGCATGCGGTGGGAAATGTACAGCATGCTCAGGCCGCCGGCGCGCAGGCCGTGCAGGATGCCGTACACGCGCTCCACGTCGGCCGCCGTCAGCGCCGAGGTCGCTTCGTCGAGAATGAGCAGCTTCGGGCTGCGGCCGAGGGCTTTCGCGATCTCCACCATCTGCCGGCGCGACAGCGGCAGGTGCTTGACCAGCATCAGCGGGTTGATGTCCTCGCAGCCGACGCGGGCCAGCAGTTCCTCGGCGCGGCGGCGCTGCGCGCGCCGGTCGATCAGGCCAAGCCGGCGGGGCGGGGCGGTGATGCTGATGTTGTCGGAGACCGACAGCTCCGGCATCAGCGAGAGTTCCTGAAAGATGCAGACCACGCCGGCGGCGTTCGCGGCCTGCGGGGTCGGGAAGGTGACGTCCCGGTTCTCCAGCGTGATCCGCCCCTCGTCGGGCTGCACCACGCCGGAGATGATCTTGATCAGCGTGGACTTGCCGGCGCCATTTTCGCCGAGCACGGCATGGATCGAGCCGTGCCCGCAGGCGAAATCGACGTTCGAGAGGGCGCGCACGCCACCGTACCGCTTGCTGACACCGGACAGGGCAATAAGCGGCTTCATCGTGTCCGTCATGCGGATTCCGGTACGGGTGGGAAAAGGGGGCGGTGGCGCCGGCCGCGCGTGGCGGCCGGCGCTTCGCGCGGGCGGTTACTGGTTGGCTTCGCTCTGCGCCATGATCTGCGGCGCCGTGAAATTCACGCCGCAGGGCGGGAAGCTGTTGGCGGCGTAGAACTGCACGTCGAGTTCCGGGAAGTAGTTGTCCCCGGCCTTCAGCGTGTTGAAGTCGGCATACGGGATCGGGATGAACACCTTCTGCGGCATCACCTGGCCCTTCAGTGCCTCAATCGCCGCCTTCATCGCGATGGCGACGAGCGCCGGGGACTGGCCGTAGGACATGCCCTTCAGCCCGTCCTTGGCGTGTGCGGCGATCTGCTTGCGGTAGTTGTTCTCACCCTCGCCGGACATCGGCACGAACGGTTGCTTGGCGTCGATCAGCGCCTGCACCGTGCCGTCCGAGCCGCCCTGGGTGAAGATGCCGTCGAAATGGCCCTGCACCGCGAGCGCGTCCGCCGTGACTTTCTGGCTGTCGCCGGTTGCCCAGTTGCCCACGACCTCGGTGATCTCGAACTTGTTGGGCGCCTTCTCCATGATCGAGCGGAAGCCGAGATGGCGGTCGCGATCGACGGAGTTGCCGGGAACACCGCGCACTTCGAGGATCTTGCCGTGATTACCAACGTATTTTTCCAGCCACTCGGCGGACATCGTGCCCATCTTGAACTGGTCTTCGCCGATTTCCATGACCTGATCGGTGTCGAGCAGGTTATCGAACGGCACCAGGATCACGCCCTTCTGGTTGGCGAGGCGGATGATGCGGTCGAAGCCGGCGGTGCTGACCGCGTTGACGACAATGGCGTCGTAGCCCTGGTTGATGAAGTCTTCCATCGCGCCAAGCTGGGCGGCGGCGTCGGTGCCGGTGGAGACGACCTTGAATTCCTTGATGTCGGCCTTCACCTCGGGCAGCGCGGCGTACGCCTTGGCGGTCTTGATCATCTGGATGCGCCAGGTGTTGCCGACGAAGCCGTTGGCAAGCGCGATCTTGTACGGCCCTTTCTTCGCCGGCCACTGGAAGAACTTGGTGTCCTTCGCGGCGGGCAGGAAGCACTGCGGCAGCGCGCCGGGGCCGCCGACGACTTTCGGGCCCGCGGCCTGCGCCCCGGCCGAGGCCAGCATGGCCACGCCAACGGCGGCCGACAGCATCGCGGTTGCGATCTTGTTCATAGTCCCCCCCTTCGAGCCGTCCGCGTCTGCGACGGCGGTTCTGAAGCAACAAACATGCAATTTGTCCGACGTTCCCGCAATCGCCTTTCATGCGTGACGCCGGATTTTGCGCCGGACGCTGGCGCGCCAACGCATCAGCCAAAAGCCGTTGCATCATGTCATGTCAGACATCCCCACAAAAGTGATTTTATTTGGTAGGTTTCGAGATAAAATTGACGAAATATGATGGCATTGTCAAAATGGTCGGACCAGTTTGGGTCGCAAATCTGGATTCCGGGGTAAGTCAGCTATACTGACGTTTTGATCGGTATCAATGTCGCCGCGCACCGATGCCGGTTTCAGTCCTCCCGCCAATCACTCGCGGGAGCACCAGGATGACCACCGGCGAAATGCTGTATCTGCTGATGACCATTGGCGCCGTGACCGTGCTGGCGCTGGTACTGGCCTACTATTCCCGCCAGCAGACATTGGCCGACCGGGCAAAAGCGGGGCAGGTCGCCGAAGCGCCGGGCGCGGCGCCGGTGGGCGCGCGCCACGCCTGATCCGGCTCAGCCGCTCAGCGCCTCCCGCACCCGGGCCGCGTGCGGGATCGGCGCGACCGCGCCGAAGCCTTCGCATTTGAGCGAGGCGGCGACGGCGGCGTAGCGCGCCGCCGCTTCCGGCGCGTCGCCGAGGATCAGCCGCGCGAGAAATCCGCCGCAGAACGTGTCCCCGGCCCCAGTGGCATCGACGACGCGGCAGCGGCGGGCGGGGATGCGCACCCGCCGTTCCGCCGTCGCCAGCAGCGCGCCCTCGGCCCCCAGCTTCACCACCACCACCGACGGCCCGAGGCGGAGGTAGAAATCCGCGATGGCGTCGGGGTCCGCAAGGCCGGTCAGCGCGGTCGCATCGTCCAGGCTTGGCAGCGCGATGTCGGCCTG
>JAKBCB010000097.1 GCA_021808185.1 Pseudomonadota bacterium | reverse complement strand
GCCGCCAAGGGCGCGCACTATATCCATCGTTCGCGAAGAGTCAACGTGCGCCGATCAACTCTCCGTGAGCACAACTCAGACTTGCGCCGACACCGGCAGTGCCTCCAGCACGGCCATCACCTGCGCCGTCACCTGATCGATGTCCGCCATCCCGTCAACGACATGCAGACTGCCCGAGCCCGCGTAGTGCGGGATGATCGGCGCCGTCTGACGCTCGTACGCGTCCAGCCGTGCCTGCACCGTCTCGCGCTTGTCGTCGGCGCGGCGGGTGAATTCGTGGCTGCCGCAGACGTCACAGACGCCCTCGACCTTGGGTCGCTTGAAACTCTCGTGGTAGCCCGCGCCGCATTTGGAGCAGGTGAACCGCCCGGCGATGCGCTCAACCAGGGCCGGCGCATCGACGCGCAACTCAATCACCGCATCCAGTTTCATACCGCGCCCGGCAAGCAGCGCATCGAGCGCCACCGCCTGTGGAACGGTGCGGGGAAAGCCATCCAGGATGAACCCGCGCTTGCAGTCCGCTCGCTCGATCCGGTTGCCCAGCATACGGATCAGGATATCATCGGACACCAGTTGCCCGGCCTCCATGACTGCCTTCGCCTGCAACCCCACCTCGCTCCCGGCCGCGACTTCCGCGCGCAGCATGTCGCCGGTGGAGATCTGCACCACGCCGAATCGGTCCTGGATACGCTTTGCCTGGGTCCCCTTGCCTGCGCCCGGCGGCCCCAGCAGAATCAGTTTCACCGACCTCTCCCCTTCACCCGCGCCTTCTTGATCAGGCCTTCATATTGATGCGCGAGGAGATGAGACTGGATTTGCGTCACCGTGTCCATCGTCACCGACACGACGATCATGATGCTGGTGCCGCCGAAGTAGAACGGTACGCCGTAGTTGCTGATGAGGATCTCGGGCAGCAGGCAGACGACCACCAGGTACAGCGCCCCGATCGTGGTCAGCCGCGTCAGCACGTGATCGAAATAGTCAGCCGTGTTGGTCCCGGGGCGAATGCCAGGGATGAAGCCGCCGTATTTCTTCAGGTTGTCCGCCGTCTCCTGCGGATTGAACACAACGGCGGTGTAGAAGTAGCTGAAAAAGATGATCATTGCCGCATAGACGACCATGTAAAGCGGCTGCCCGTGCGCCAGCGCGTTGCCGATCACACCCAGGAGGCCCGGATCGCCCCCGCGCGCCGAGAAGCCGGCGATGGTCGCGGGAATCAGCAGGATGGAACTGGCGAAGATCGGCGGAATCACGCCGGAGGTGTTGATCTTCAGCGGCATGTGCGTGGAATCGCCGCCGAACATGCGCTGGCCGACCTGGCGCTTCGGATACTGGATCACAATGCGGCGCTGCGCGCGCTCGATGAACACGATGAAGCCGATCACCGCCACCGCGATGACGATGAAGCCCAGGATGAACACCGGGCTCAAGGCACCGGTACGGCCCAGTTCGAGCAGGCTCGCCAGCGCGTGCGGCACGTTCGCCACGATGCCAGAGAAGATGATCAGGCTCGTGCCGTTGCCGATGCCGCGCGCGGTGATCTGCTCGCCGATCCACATCAGGAACATCGTGCCGCCCACCAGCGAGACCACGCAGGACAGCCGGAAGAACATCCCGGGATCGATGACCGCCGCACCGAAGCTGCCACGCATCCCCTCCAGCCCAACGGCGATGCCATACGCCTGCAGCATCGCGATCAACACGGTCAGGTAGCGCGTGTACTGATTGAGGCGCTTACGCCCCTGCTCGCCTTCCTTTTTCAGCGTCTCCAGCGCCGGGATCGCCGCCGACATGAGCTGGATGATGATGCTGGCGCTGATATACGGCATGATGTTCAGCGCGAACACCGTCATCCGGCTCAGCGCGCCGCCGCTGAACATGTCGAACATGCCCAGGATACCGCCACCGCCACGGGTGGCGAACATCTCGCCGATCACCGAGGCGTCCACGCCGGGCAGCGGGATGTACGTGCCGATGCGATACACCAGCAGCGCGCCGAGGGTGAACCAGATGCGCTGCTTGAGCTCGGTCGCCTTCGAAAGGGTTCCGAGATTGAGATTGGCTGCGAGTTGCTCGGCGGCCGATGCCATGCGCTACTCCGTTCGCGTCCTGGGACGCCCGCCTGTCATAAAGGCGGCGCCCTCAAGGTTTCCCGCTGGGGTGTTCCCGAGGACGCCGCCCGTGTCAAGCAAGTGTGGGCCGGGTGCCGCCGTCGCAACCCCGCCGGTTGGTCAGGCGGCCTTGGGCTCCGGCTTGGCGACCGTGGTGGTCACGCTGCCGCCAGCCGCCTCGACCGCCGCGATCGCCGCCGCCGATGCGCCGGAGACGGTAAACCGCAGCGCCTGCGTCAGTTCGCCATCGGCAAGCAGCCGAACGCCCTGCACCTTGCCACCGCGCACCAGGCCCGCCGCCTTCAGCGCCGCCTCGTCGATCGTTTGCGCCGGGTCGATCTTCCCGGACATCACCGCTGCGGTCACCGCGCCGATATTCACCGGCGCATATTCCTTGCGGAAGATGTTCTTGAAGCCGCGCTTCGGCAACCGCCGGTAGATCGGGAGCTGGCCGCCCTCGAACCCGTTCAGTGCCACGCCTTCGCGCGCCTTCTGGCCCTTGACGCCCTTGCCGGAGGTCTTGCCCTTGCCGGAGCCGATGCCCCGGCCAAGGCGCTTGGACTTCAGCCGCGAGCCCGGATTGTCGCGCAGTTCGTTCAGATTCATCGCACTTCCCTTCCATCCAGACCCGCCGCGAGGCGTGTCAGGACAGCTCCTCCACCTTGATCAGGTGGGCCACCTTGCGGATCATGCCGCGCACCGACGGAGTATCTTCCAGTTCGCGCACCCGGCGGATCTTGTTCAGGCCGAGGCCGACCAGCGTCTCCTTCTGGCCGGGCTTGCGGCCCAGCACGGAGGCGACCTGCGTCACCCGCACTTTCTTTCCACCCTCAGGCATCGGTCGCCTCCACCGCCGCGGCGGCCGGAGCCGCCTCGCGCTTGCCGAGCAGGTCGGACACCTTCTTGCCGCGCCGGCTGGCGACCGAACGCGGGCTCGCCACCCGTGTCAGGGCATCGAACGTGGCCTTGACCATGTTGTGCGGGTTGCGGCTGCCGAGGCTTTTGGCCACCACGTCGCCGATTCCCAGCGTCTCGAACACCGCGCGCATCGGGCCGCCGGCGATGATGCCAGTGCCAGCGGCGGCCGAACGCAGCACGACGTGCCCGGCGCCGTAGTTGCCGACCACATCGTGGTGCAGCGTGCGGCCTTCCTTCATCGGCACCCGGATCATGCCGCGCTTGGCGCGGTCGGTCGCCTTGCGGATCGCCTCCGGCACCTCGCGGGCCTTGCCCGCGCCATAGCCGACGCGGCCCTTCTGGTCGCCCACGACGACCAGCGCGGCAAAAGCGAACCTACGGCCGCCCTTCACCACCTTGGCCACGCGGTTGATGGTGACGAGCTTGTCGATCAGCTCGTCGCCGCCCTCCCCGCGCTCGCTGCGGTCGCGATCGCGCCCGCGGCCGCCTTCCCTCGGTTCACGTGCCATGCTGCATTCCCCTCAGAAGGCCAAACCGCCCTCACGGGCGGCATCGGCCAGCGCCTTGACGCGGCCGTGATAGAGATACGCGCCACGGTCGAACACGACCGCGGACACCCCGGCGGCGAGCGCGCGCTCGGCCACCAGCTTGCCAACCGCTGCCGCCGCGGCCTTGTCGGCCCCGGTCTTCAGCGCCGCCTTGAGGTCGGTATCGAGGCTGGAGGCGGCCGCGAGCGTGCGACCCTCCGCATCGTCGATCACCTGGGCGTAGATATGCTTGCTCGAACGGAACACCGACAGGCGCGGGCGCCCGCCCGACTTGCGGCGCAGTTGGAAGCGCAGGCGCTCGCGCCGGCGCTGTTCCAGATCCTTGGTCGCGCTCATTACTTCTTCTTGCCTTCCTTGCGCCGGATGGTCTCGGTGTCGTAACGCACGCCCTTGCCCTTGTAGGGCTCCGGCTCGCGCCAGCCGCGAATCTCGGCCGCCACCTGCCCGACCTGGCGCTTGTCCACGCCCTCGACCTTTACCGCCGTCGGCTTCTCGCAGGTGATCTTGATCCCGGTCGGGATCGGATACACCACGTCGTGCGAGTAGCCGAGATTCAGCACGAGGTTGTTGCCCTGCACCGCCGCGCGAAACCCGGTGCCCGTGATCTCCATCGACTTGCTGTAGCCGGTGGAAACCCCCTTCACCATGTTGGCGACGTTGGCGCGCGTGGTGCCCCACATCATCCGCGCCGGCGCGGAATTGCCGCGCGGCGCGATGGCCACCTTGCCGCCGTCGATCGTCGCATCGACGTTATCGGTCAGTTCGAGCTTCAACTCGCCGAGCTTGCCTTTCGCGGTCAGCGTGCGGCCAACCAGGGCCACCTGCACGCCCGCCGGGATCTCGACCGGATACTTTCCTACGCGTGACATGCCCCGTTCCTCAGAACACGCGGGCGAGGACTTCGCCGCCGACATTGGCGGCGCGGGCCTCGGCATCGCTCAGCACCCCGCGAGGGGTGGACAGGATCGAGATTCCCAGACCGGCATAGACCCGGGGAAGCTCCTTGATCTTGGAATAGACGCGCCGGCCCGGCTTGGAGACGCGATGGATCTCCTTAATCACCGGCTCGCCTTCGTTGTACTTCAGCTCGATGCGCAGTTGCGCGATGCCGGGCCGCAGTTGTTCGGCGCTGTAGCCGCGAATGAAACCCTCGCGCTTCAGCACTTCCAGCACGTTGGCACGCAGCTTCGAGGCCGGCGCCACGCAGGAGGTGTGGCGGGCCCGCTGCGCATTGCGAATGCGTGTGAGCAGGTCGCCCAGGGGATCGGATAGGCTCATGATGGCTCCCCTTTACCAGCTCGCCTTGACCATGCCCGGGATCTGCCCGGCGCTGGCCAAGTCCCGCAGCGCGATGCGGCAGAGCTTGAACTTGCGGTAGTTGCCGCGCGACCGGCCGGTCATCTCGCAGCGCAGCCGGACCCGCACCGCGGCCCCGTTGCGCGGCAGTTGTGCCAGCTTCATGGTCGCGTCGAAACGGTCCTCCACCGGCAGCGTGCGATCCATGACGATCGCTTTCAGCGCGGCGCGCTTACCCTTGTCGCGCTTCGCCATGCTTTCGCGCTTCGCATTGCGGTTGACCTGCGACGTCTTGGCCATCCTGTCTTACCCTCCGGAACCTGCCGACACGTGTCGGCGGTTTTCCAATTCAATGTCGTATGGAGGCCATCCGGCTCGCACCGGCGGCCCGCGCGTCTCACGGAGCGAACGGCAGATCGAACTGCTTGAGCAGCGCCTTCGCCTCGGCATCCGTCTTCGCCGAGGTGACGAAGACGATGTCCATTCCCCGGATCGAGTCGACCTTGTCGTACACGATCTCGGGGAAAATGATCTGCTCCTTCAGGCCGAGCGCGAAATTGCCGCGGCCGTCGAAGCCCTTGTTCTGCGGGATGCCGCGGAAGTCGCGCACGCGCGGCAACGCAATGGTCACGAGCCGATCCAGGAACTCGTACATCCGCGCCTTGCGCAGCGTCACCTTGCAGCCGATCGCCAGACCCTTGCGGATCTTGAAGCCGGCGATGGCCTTCTTCGCCAGCGTCTTCACCGGCTTCTGGCCGCTGATCAACGCCAGCTCCGCCACCGCCGAGTCGAGCTGCTTCTGGTCGCCGGCGGCCTCGCCGACGCCCATGTTGATGACGATCTTCTCGAGCTTGGGCACCTGCATGGGGTTCGTGTAGCCGAACTCCTTGGTCAGCGCCGGGCGCACCACTTCGTGGTAGCGCTTGAGCATCCGCGCCGTCTCGCGCGGCGACGCCAGCGCCTCGCCGGCATGCGCGACCATCGTCGCCGCCTCGCCGCCGGTGCCCTTCGCCTTCTTGCCCGTCGCAGGCGCGGGACCCGCGCCGCGCGACGGCGCGCCGCCCTTCCCCGCCCCGCCCTTGGAGCCGGAGGCCTTCGAGCCCGCGCCCTTGGCGCCGCCCTTCTTGCTGTCGCTCACCGCCGTCTCCTCAGCTCTCGATCACGTTGCCGGTCGCCTTGGCAACGCGCACCTTGCGGCCGTCTTCCAGCACCCGGAAGCCGACGCGCGTGGCCTTGTCGGTCTTGCCGTCCACCAGCATCACGTTCGACAGGTGGATGGTCGCTTCCTGCTCGACGATGCCGCCGGGCTGGCCCATGCCACGCGGCTTAGTGTGCTTCTTGGCGACGTTCACGCCTTGCACCACGGCGCGATTGTCCTTCGGCAGCACGCGCAGCACCTCGCCGCGCTTGCCTTTGTCGGCGCCGGCGATCACCACGACGGTGTCGCCCTTGCGGATGCGCGCGGCCATTACAGCACCTCCGGCGCGAGCGAAATGATCTTCATGAACCTCTTGGCCCGCAGTTCGCGCACCACCGGCCCAAAGATGCGGGTGCCGATCGGCTCCTGCTGCTTGTTGATCAGCACGGCGGCGTTGCGGTCGAACCGGATCGCGCTGCCGTCCGGACGGCGCACGGGGAAGCTGGTGCGCACGATCACCGCCTGGTGCACGTCGCCCTTCTTCACCTTGCCGCGCGGAATCGCATCCTTGATGGACACGACGATGACATCGCCGACCGAGGCGGTCTTCCGCTTGGAGCCGCCCAGTACCTTGATGCACTGCACCCGACGCGCGCCGGAATTATCGGCGACATCCAGGTTGGTCTCGACAGAAATCATCTATGCCTCCCTCAGCCCTGCGCCGGAACGGGCGCGGCGGCGGCTTCGGCGGGCGCCAGCGGCTGCCCGTTGCGCTCCACCACCAGCCACGTCTTGCGCTTGCTGATCGGGCGGCACTCCTCGATCCGCACCTGATCGCCGATCTGGCAGACGTTGTTCTCGTCATGCGCCGCATAGTTCTTCGAGCGGCGGATGAACTTCTTGTAGAGCGGGTGCATGACTCGGCGATCGACAAGAACCGTCACGGTCTTGTCCATCTTGTCGCTCGTCACCCGCCCGGTCAGGACGCGCCTTGGCATCGCCCTACTCCCTTCAGGATTGCGCCGCGGGGAAGCGTTGCTTCTCCGCGAGGATGGTCTTCACGCGGGCAATATCGCGACGCACGCTGCGCACGCGGCTCACGCCCTCATTCTGGCCGGTGGCCCGCTGGAAGCGCAGGTTGAACTGCTCCTTGCGCAAATCCAGCAGCAGCGCGCCCAGCTCGTCCGCCGTCTTCAGCCGCACATCGGTCGGCTTCATCATCTTGGCCATCTCAGGCATCTCCGATGCGGGTGACCATCTTGGTCTTGATCGGCAGCTTCGCCGCACCCAATGCCAGCGCCTCGCGGGCCAGCTCCGGCGCCACGCCGTCGATCTCGAACATGATGCGCCCGGGGGCCACCCGCGCCACCCAGAACTCCGGCGCGCCCTTGCCGGAGCCCATGCGGACCTCGGCCGGCTTCAACGACACCGGAAGGTCCGGGAAAATGCGGATCCAGACGCGGCCAGCACGCTTCATCGCTCGCGTGATGGCGCGCCGCGCGGACTCGATCTGCCGGGCGGTGATGCGTTCGGGCTCCAGCGCCTTCAGGCCGAACTGGCCGAAATTCAGCGCCGTGCCGCCCTTGGCGAGGCCCTTGATCCGGCCCTTGTGGGCCTTGCGGTATTTCGTCCGCTTGGGGGAAAGCATGATCCGCGCTCCTTACCGCTGCGGCGCCTGTTCGGCGGCACGACGGTCCTGCGCCATCGGATCGTGCTGGAGGATCTCGCCCTTGAAGATCCACACCTTCACGCCGCAGGTGCCGTACGTCGTCTTCGCCGTCGCCACGCCGAAATCGATATCCGCGCGCAGCGTGTGCAACGGCACCCGCCCCTCGCGATACCACTCGACACGCGCGATCTCGGCCCCGCCGAGACGGCCGCCGCAATTGATCCGAATGCCCTGCGCGCCGAGGCGCATCGCCGACTGCACCGCGCGCTTCATCGCACGCCGGAACGCAACGCGGCGCTCCAACTGCTGCGCGATGTTCTCCGCGACCAGGGTCGCGTCGATCTCAGGCTTGCGGATTTCGACGATGTTCAGCGACACCTCGGACTTCGCCATCTTCGCGAGGTCCTTGCGCAGGTTCTCGATGTCCTGGCCCTTTTTGCCGATCACCACGCCCGGGCGGGCGGCATAGATCGTCACGCGCGGCTTCTTCGCCGGGCGCTCGATCACCACGCGGCTGACGCCGGCGCCCGAGAGCTTGCCCCGCAAATGATTGCGCAGCTTCATGTCCTCGTGCAGCAGCTTCGAGTAGTCATTGCCCGCGAACCAGCGGCTGTCCCAGGTGCGGTTGATACCGAGCCGCAGCCCGATCGGATTGACTTTGTGACCCATCGGTTACGCGGCCTCCTGCGCCGTCGTCTCTGGCGCCGTAGCTTGCGCCCGTTCCGCAACCACGATCTTCAGGTGGCTGAACCATTTCTCGACGCGCGCCGCACGGCCACGGCCACGGGCCTGGAAGCGCCGCATCACCACCGACTTGCCAACCTCGGCGCGCGTGACGACCAGACGGTCCACGTCGAGCTGATGGTTGTTCTCGGCGTTGGCGATGGCGCTCTCCAGCAGCTTCTTCACGTCCTGGGCGATGCGGCGCTTGCTGAAGGTCAGCGTTGCCACGGCGTCCTGGGCGGAACGGTTGCGGATCAGGCCAGCAACCAGATTCAGCTTGCGCGGGCTGACGCGGACGTTGCGCAGGATTGCCTGCGCCTCCGTCTCCGCCAACGCGCGAGGGTGTTTCGGCTTGCTCATGTCAGCCCCGCTTGGCCTTCTTGTCGCCCGAGTGACCGGTGAAGGTCCGCGTCGGCGAGAACTCGCCGAACTTGTGCCCCACCATGTTCTCACTCACCTGCACCGGCAGGAACTTGTGGCCGTTATAGACGCCGAACGTGAGGCCGACGAACTGCGGCAGGATCGTCGAACGGCGCGACCAGATCTTGATGATCTCGTTGCGGCTCGAACTGCGCGCGGTTTCGGCCTTGTTGAGCAGGTACCCGTCCACGAACGGGCCCTTCCAGACGGACCGGGTCATGGATCAGCCCTTCCCCTTGTTGCGACGGCGGATGATCAACCGATCCGTCCGCTTGTTCACGCGAGTCTTGTAGCCCTTGGTCGGCTTGCCCCATGGCGTGACCGGATGGCGGCCGCCCGAGGTGCGGCCTTCGCCACCGCCATGCGGGTGATCGACCGGGTTCATCACCACGCCGCGGTTGTGCGGGCGACGGCCGAGCCAGCGGCTGCGACCGGCCTTGCCGATCTGCACGTTGGCGTTGTCCGGGTTGGACACCGCGCCGATCGTGGCCAAGCACTCGCCGCGCACCAGTCGCAGCTCGCCGGACATCAGCTTGATCTGCGCGTAGCCCGCGTCCTTGCCGACCAGCTGCGCGTACTGCCCGGCGGCGCGGGCCACCTTGCCGCCGGCGCCCGGCTTCATCTCCACGTTGTGCACGATGGTGCCGACCGGGATCGCCGCCAGCGGCATCGCGTTGCCCGGCTTGATGTCGGCCTTCGCCGCAGCCACCACCATGTCACCCACGCGCAGACGCTGCGGCGCCAGGATGTAGGCGAGTTCGCCGTCCTGATACTTCACCAGCGCGATGAACGCGGTGCGGTTCGGGTCGTATTCCAGCCGCTCCACCGTCGCCGGCACGTCGAACTTGCGCCGCTTGAAATCAACGATGCGGTACGACTGCTTGTGCCCGCCGCCACGGAAGCGGCTGGTGGTGCGGCCGTGGTTGTTGCGCCCGCCGGTGGAGGACTTGCCCACCGTCAGCGCCTTCAGCGGCTTGCCCTTCCACAGCTCGCTGCGGCTCACCAGAATGGTGCCGCGCAGGCTGGGCGTGACCGGATTGAAACTCTTCAGTGCCATTGCCCTGCTCCCCGCGTCACGCCAGCCCGGTGGACAGGTCGATCGTCTGACCCGCCGCGAGCCGCACGTAAGCCTTCTTCACATCGCTGCGCTTACCCGGCCGGCCACGGAACCGCTTGGCCTTGCCCTTGGCAACCAGCGTGTTCACCGCCTCGACCTTTACGCCGAACAAGCCTTCGACCGCCGCCGCGATCTGCGGCTTGGTGGCGTCGATGGTCACGCGGAACACCACCGTGTTCTTCTCGCT
>JAKBCB010000096.1 GCA_021808185.1 Pseudomonadota bacterium | reverse complement strand
AGATCGTCGATGTGGCCGAAGAGACGTTGCGGGTGGAACTGTCCGGCGACCGGCCGGGGCTGCTCGGCACCGCGGTGATCGACGGGCGCGCGACCGACGTGATCGACACAGTCTATTGGCTGCGCCAGGCGTTCCAGGACTGGTTCGGCGCCGGCACCGGCGCCGGGCGGGCCCGCACCGCCTCGCGCGTGCTGGTGGTCGAGGACAGCGATTTCTTCCGCAACCTGCTGGTCCCGGCGCTGTCGGCGGCCGGGTACGAGGTGACGGCGGCGGGCGACGCGGCACAGGCGCTGCGGCTGCGCGAGGCGGGGGCGGTGTTCGACGCCATCGTCTCGGACATCGAGATGCCGGACATGAACGGGCTGGAGTTCATCCGCCGCGTGCGCGCGGAGGGGGCATGGACCGACCTGCCGGTGATCGCGCTGAGCGGGCGGACCGACCCGGCCGCGATCGAAGCCGGCCGCGATGCCGGGTTCACCGACTATGTCGAGAAATTCGAGCGCGATGCCTTGCTCGCCAGCTTGCGGCAGTGCCTCGCGCAGCAATCGCCCCGGGCGTTGGCGGCATGAGGAGAAGCGGCGCATGTCCCTCGATCTGATCGACCGGCCGCAGAGCGGCCATGACGCGGAGGAACGTGGCGAGAGTGCGACCATGTTCGTCACGCTCATCGTCGAACGCCAGTTGTGCGGCGTGCCGGTGCTCTCGGTGCGCGACGTGCTGGGCGAGCAGACCATCACGCGCATTCCGCTCGCCCCGGTGGAGGTGGCGGGCAGCCTGAACCTGCGGGGGCGGATCGTGACGGCGGTGGATCTGCGCCGCCGCCTGCGCCTGCCGCCGGCGCCGCCCGGTACCCCGCGCATGTCGGTGGTGACGGAGCAGGGCGGCGAACTCTACGCGCTGCTGGTGGATCAGGTGCGCGAAGTGATGTCGCTGAAATCGAGCCAGTTCGAGCGCACGCCGCCGACCCTGCCGGGCGCGTGGGCGGCGTATGCGGACGGCATCTACCGGCTGGCAAGCGGGCTGATGGTGGTGTTGGACGTCGGCCGCCTGCTGGCACTCGCGCCCGACCGCTGAGCGGCGGTGCGCAATGGGAGACGTGGGCACGATGGCACGAACCTGCCTGGTGGTGGACGACAGCCGCGTGGTGCGCAAGGTCGCGCGGCGCATCCTGGAGGGCCAGGGCTTCAGCGTGACCGAGGCGGAGGACGGGCAGGCGGCGCTGGACTCCTGCCGCCGCGCGCTGCCCGGCTGCGTGCTGCTCGACTGGAACATGCCGGTGATGAACGGCCTAGACTTCCTGATCGCGCTGCGCCGGGAGTTCGGGCCGGACAACCCGCCGGTGGTGTTCTGCACCACCGAGAACGACATCGGCCATATCGAGCAGGCGATCGTCAACGGCGCGCAGGAATTCATCATGAAGCCGTTCGACGAGGAGATCCTGGTCGGCAAGTTCACGCAGGTCGGGTTGCTGTGAGCCTCGCGCCCCGCCCCGCGCCGGCGCCGGCGGAGGCGGTGCGGGTGATGATCTGCGACGATTCCGCCGTGATCCGCGCCGCCATCGCAAGAATGTTGGAAACCGAGCCCGGCGTGCGCGTGGTCGCGCGCGTGGCCAACGGACGGCAGGCGCTGGAAGAGCTGAATCGCCAGCCGATCGACGTCGCGGTGCTCGATATCGAAATGCCGGAAATGGACGGGATGCAGGCGCTGCCGTTGCTGCTGCGCGCCGATCCCGGCCTGCGCGTGGTGATGGCCAGCACGCTGACCACACGCGGCGCGGACATCGCGCTGCGCGCGCTGCGGCTGGGGGCGGCCGACTACATCCCCAAGCCCACCACGGCGGCAATCAACGACGATAGTTTCCGGCGCGATCTGGTGGCCAAGATCACCGGGCTCGCGCGGCTGCGCCGGCGCGCCGCGGCACCCGTGGGCGCCGCCCCGGCCACGCCGGCCGCGCTGCAACCGCGCCCGGCCTCGCGCATCGCGCCACGGCTGCTGGCGGTGGGCAGTTCCACCGGCGGGCCGCAGGCGCTGTTCACGTTCGTGCACGGGCTGGGGCCGGGCCTGCCGGTGCCGGTGGTGCTGACGCAGCACATGCCGCCCGCCTTCACGCCGATGCTGGCCGAGCATCTGGGCAAGCTCGGGGGCCCGCCCTGCGCCGAGGCGCGCGACGGCGAGGCGCTGGAGGCGGGGCGGCTGTATCTGGCGCCGGGCGACCGGCATCTGCTGATCGAGGCGGCGGGACCGCGCCTGCTGGCGCGGCTGTCGGACGGCCCGGCGGAGAATTTCTGCCGCCCCTCGGTCGATCCGATGCTGCGCAGCGCGGTGGCGGCCTGCGGCGGGGCGGTGCTGATGGTGATGCTGACCGGCATGGGCCATGACGGGCTGGCCGGCACGCGCGAACTGATCGCGGCCGGCGGTGCCGCGCTGGCCCAGGACGAGGCGACCAGCGTCGTCTGGGGCATGCCCGGCGCCATCGCGCAGGCCGGCCTCTGCCACAAAATCCTGCCGCTGCCGTTGCTGGCCGGCGCGACCCTGGACTTGCTGAAAGGCGGCCGCCGATGACCCCACAGAGCTTCGAGACGTTCGCCACGCTGCTGCGCAACGGCTCCGGCCTGGTGATCGGTCCGGACAAGCTCTACCTGCTGGAGACACGGCTGGCGCCGATCCTGCGCGAGCACCGGATCGCCGATCTGGACGCGCTGGCCTTCCGCCTGCGCGGCGGCGGCCCGGTGCTGGAGCGCGAGGTCATCGAGGCGATGACCACCAACGAAAGCTCGTTCTTCCGCGACGACAAGCCGTTCGTCCACATGCGCGCGCAGGCGCTGCCGAAGCTGCACGCCGCGCGCCCGGCGGGCGCCAAGCTGCGCATCTGGTCGGCCGCCGCCAGCACCGGGCAGGAAGCCTATTCGCTGGCCATGCTGCTGGCGGAAAACCGGGCCACGCTCGGCGGGCGGGAAGTGGAGATCCTGGGCACCGACATCGCGCGCGAGCCGCTCGCTCGCGCGCGCGCTGGAACCTACACTCAGTTCGAGGTGCAGCGCGGCCTGCCGGTGACGATGCTGGTGAAATATTTCCGCAAGGATGGCAGCAACTGGCACATCGCCGACCAAATTCGTGGGATGGCCAGTTTCCGCGAATACAACCTGCTCGGCGACCTGCGGCCGCTCGGCACGTTCGACATCGTGTTCTGCCGCAATGTGCTGATCTATTTCGACGCGCCGACCAAGGCGCGGGTGTTGGAAGCCATCGCGCGGCAGATGGCGCCGGACGGCATGCTCTATCTCGGCGGCGCGGAGACGGTGCTGGGTGTCACCGACCGCTTCGTGCCGATGCCAGGGGACCGCGGCGTCTATGCCCTGGCAGGGGTCACGCCGCCTTCCGTGGTGGTGCCGCTGCCCACCCGACCGCTGGCCGGCGCCGCCAGCCGCTGATCGGGGACGATTATCGTGGCTTTAACGGCGATTTGCGTGTAAATTTGCAACAGTTTCACGTTCTCCCCAGCCGTTCGCCATTGCTGTCGGAACCCTCTCATGCGCTGGCCAGCCTTTCTCGCGACCATATTCATTGCGACATTGGTTTGCGTTCTGCCGGTCGGCGCGCAGATGCTGCCGGCGCAGGTCTCCGTGTGCTTCGTCCCGGGCGAAGCCTGTGCGGAGCAGATCGTCGAGGCCATCGCCTCGGCCCGCCGGGAGGTGCGGGTGCAGGCTTACGGGTTCAGCGCGGCCCCGATCATCGCGGCGCTGGCGCGGGCGCGGGCGCGCGGCGTGGACGTGGCGGTGATCCTGGACCGCTCCGACCAGCGGCGACTGTGCGAGCGGGACGGCGCGCTGCTCGCGGCTGGCGTGCCGGTGTGGATCGACCATGTATCGGGTATCGCGCACAACAAGGTCATCGTCATCGACCGCCGCATGGTGATCGGCGGCAGCTACAACTACACATCGTCCGCCGAGCGGCGGAACGCGGAGAACGTGACCTTCATCGAGAGCGAGGCGGTGGCCGCTCGCTTCCTCGCCAACTGGGCCAGCCGGCAGGCGGCGGCCGCGCTCGCTGGCGGAGCGGTTGCCGACGGGACGTGCTGATGGCCTCGCCGCACGACACGCCGACAGCGGCCGATCCCTTCGATCTACGCCGCTTCGTCGAGGCACAGGCGCCGGTGTTCGAAACGGTGCTTCAGGAACTCCGCGAAGGCCGCAAGCGCAGCCATTGGATGTGGTTCATCTTTCCGCAGATCGCGGGTCTCGGGCACAGCGACATGGCGCGCCGCTTCGCCATCGCCTCACGCGCGGAAGCCGCCGCGTATCTGGCGCACCCGATCCTCGGCGCGCGGCTGGTGGAATGCAGCCGGCTGGTTCAGGCGGTGCAAGGCCGCTCGGCGCGCGAGATTTTCGGCCCGCCCGACGATTTGAAATTCCATTCCTCGATGAGCCTGTTCGCCAGCGTCGCGCCGGAGCGCGCGATCTTCCAGGACAACCTGCGCAAGTATTTCGCAGGTGTCCCGGATCGCGCGACGGTCGAACGGCTGTAGCTGGCCCTACGCCTCCAGCTTCGCGGGGAAGCCGGGCGCGCGCAGGTCGGTGCGCAGCGCGTCCTCCAGCAGCTTGACCACCATGGTGGACCACGCGCCGCCGCCGAATGCCTCCCGCGCGCGGATGAAGGTCTGCGCGGTCATCCCGGCGAGGTCGAGAGGCACGCCGAATTCCCGGCCAAACCCCATCGCGAAGCCGAGATCCTTGCAGGCGAGATCCATGGTGAAGGCGATGTCGTAGCTGCCGTTGAGAATCAGCTGGCCTTCCGTCTCGTGCACGAAGCTATTGCCGGAACTGGCCTTGATCGCCTCGAACGCCTGCGCGAGATCGAGCCCGCCGCGCTTGGCCAGCATCAGCGCCTCGCCATCCGCGACAAGGTGGATGAAGGCGAGCATGTTGGTGATGACCTTCATCACCGCCGCACTGCCGAGCGGCCCCATGTGCAGCAGCTTCCGGCCCATTGCCCGCAACGCCGGGGCGTGCGCCTCGAACAGCGCGGTATCGCCGCCCGCGAGCACGGTCACGGCACCGGTGGCCGCCAGATGCACGCCGCCCGTGACGGGCGCTTCGAGCGTGGCGACCTGCCGGGCAGCGGCGATGTCCGCCAGCCGGAGGACCGAATCACGGTCGAGTGTGCTCATCTCGATCCAGGTGCCGCCCGGCCGCAGCCCGGCGAGAATGCCGTCCGGCCCGGTCAGCACCGCTTCCGAGACGCGCGGGGAGGGCAGGCAGGTGATGACGGCATCCGCCGCCTCGGCCGCCGCGCGCGGGCTGTCGGCCCAGGTTGCGCCGAGCGCGAGCAGCGGTTCGGCGGTGGCGCGGTCGCGGTCGTGCACGGCAAGCTCGAAGCCGGCGCGGCGCAGGCAGGCCGCCAGATTGCCGCCCAAGTTGCCAAGACCGATATAGGCGTAGCGCATGAAATGATCCTTCCGTCAGTCGGTGAGGCCGACCGGGCCGAAGCGCGGGACGAGATGCAGATCGCTGCCGGTATAGGGGTGCGCCTCGGCCACCGCTTCATCCAGTTCGACACCGAGGCCCGGCGCATCCGGCACGATCACGTAGCCGTCCTGCCATTGGATCGGCTTCTTCAGGATTTGCGCGTGAAAGCCGCTCCATGTGCCGATGCTTTCCAGGATCAGGAAGTTCGGGCTGCACGCGGCAAGCTGGATGTTCGCGGCACCTTCGACCGGGCCGCAGTACAGATGTGGCGCGATCTGCGCGTAATGCGCTTCCGCCATCGCCGCGATCTTCTTCGCCTCCAGAATGCCGCCGACGCGGCCCAGCGCCATCTGGATGATCGACGCCGCGCGCAATTCCAGCACGCGGGCGAATTCGTATTTCGTCGTCAGCCGCTCGCCCGTGGCGATGGGAATGGTGGTCTGGCGCGCGACGATGGCCATTTCCTCGGGCTTTTCCGGCGGCACCGGCTCCTCGAACCACAGCGGGTCGTAGGCTTCGATGCGCCGGGCGAGGCGGATGGCGCCGGAGGCGGTGAACTGGCCGTGCGTGCCGAACAACAGATCGGCCTTGGTGCCCACAGCCTCGCGGATACGGCGACACATGCGCTCGGAGATATCCAGCCGTTCCAGGCTGGGCTGGCGCGGATCGAAGGTGGAGTAGGCGCCGGCGGGATCGAATTTGACGGCGGAGAACCCCATCGCGACGTATTCCGCCGCGCGCTCGGCGGCGGCGTCCGGGTCGTCGTACACCGCCGCCTTGGCGTAGGCGTCGCCTTCCGTTTCGCTCGGGTACAGGTAGGTATAGCTGCGCAGCCGCTCATGCACCCGACCGCCGAGCAGCTTGTGCACCGGCTTGTCGAGCGCCTTGCCGACAATGTCCCACATCGCCATTTCGATGCCGGAGAGCACGCCGACCAGCGTGATATCCGGCCGCTGCGAATAGCCGCGCCCATAGACGTTGCGCCACAGCGTCTCGATGTCGAACGGGTCGGCGCCCTGGACGTGATGCTCGAACACGTCCTCGACACAGCGCACGATGGCCCGCGGGCCGAAGCTTGCCGCGTACACCTCGCCGATGCCCTCGATGCCGGTGTCGGTGACGAGCTTGACGAAGATGAAGTAACGGCCGCCCCAGGTCGGCGGCGGATTGCCGACCACGAAGGTCTTTAGGGTCTGGATTTTCATGGCGTTTCCCCGTCTCGGAAAGGTCAGGGCGCAGCCCTGAAACCCGCCAAGGGCCGGCGGCCCTTGGAACCCATCCCGCTAGAACACGATCACGTTGCGCAGCGCCTCGCCACGCGCCACCGCCGCGATGGCGGTGTTGATCTCGGAAAGCTCGTAGCGCGCGGTGATCAGTTCATCGAGTTTCAGCCGGCCCTGCCGGTAGAGATCGACGATGCGCGGCACGTCGATACGAATGCGCGCGCTGCCCATCTTCGAGCCGAGAATCTTCTGCCCGTCCGAGGCGAACCAGCCCGGATCGTAACTGCCCATCACGCCGGAGGCGGGCATCCCGACCACCACCACGCCGCCGCCGCGCTTCATCAGCCCGTTTGCCTGATCCAGCGCCGCCTTGGCGCCGACGGTGACGAACACCCAGTCCGCCAGGCGGCCGTTGTTGATCTCCTTGATCCGCGCGGCAATATCGCCCTCGCGCGGGTCGAAGGCATGCGTCGCCCCGAACGCCAGCGCCGCGGCGCGCTTCTCCGCCGAAAGGTCGAGTGCGATGATCGGCGAGGCGCCAACCAGCCGCGCGCCCTGCACCGAATTGAGGCCGACGCCGCCGGTGCCGATCACCACCACGCATTCGCCCGCGCGTGTGCCCGCCGTGTTGGTGACGGCGCCAAGCCCCGTCAGCACGCCGCAGGCGATCAACGAGGCCGCGTCGAGCGGCACGTCCTTCGGGATCGCCACCGCCTGCGAGGCTTCCACCACCACGTACTCGGCGAAGGCCGCGGTGCGCAGCCCGTGCACCAGCGTTTCGCCCGTGGCGCGCGAGGTCAGCGGGCTGCGCTCATCCAGCGGGAACACCGCCTCGCACAACACCTGCGAACCACGCGCGCATTCGATGCAATGCCCGCAGGAGCGGATGAGCGTGACAACCACATGGTCGCCGGGCCGGACATGGCTGACGCCCGCGCCCACTTCCTCGACGACGCCGGAGGCTTCATGACCGTACACGGCCGGCAGCGTGCCGCCCCAGCCGCCGGCGGCATAGGTGATGTCGCTGTGGCAGATCGCGCAGGCGGCGAGCTTGACGCGGATTTCGCCGGCGCGCGGGGCCGCCAGATCGACGTCCTCGATTACCAGGGGCTGTCCGAAGGCGCGGCAGACGGCGGCTTTCATGCGGTTCTCCGTGGTCTCGGCAGGGATCAGGACAGGGCCGCGTCCGCCCCAATGGGGCGGCGGCGCTCCATCGCGCGGGCAGCGAAGAAGCACAGCAGAATGGCCGCCGCAAGCGCTGGCACGATCAGATACGCGTGCGACAATCCCACCCGATCCGCAAGGCTGCCGAGCGCGATCGGTGCCGTCAGCACCGCCGAGCCAGCCGCCAGCGCGCTGCGGGCGCTCGCAGCATCGCCCACCCCGCCGGCAGCGCCTATCGCGAAACTGAGGGAGAGGGGATACAATAAAGAGATAGCCAATCCCGCGATGAACAGCCCGGCCACCGCGAGCGGCGCCGCGAAGCCGCCCCAATAGAGCAGGAAGCCCGGCGCCAGCAGGCACAGCGTCGCGGGATACAGCACGGCGGGCGGCACGCGACGTACCGCCACGCTGCCCGCCCAGCGGCCCAGCAGCATCGCCGCCGGAAACGCCGCCGCCGCCGTCGCCGCCGCCGAACGCGGCAGCCCCACCGCTTGTTCCAGGAAGGTCGGGCTCCAGAGCAACATGCACATCTCCAGCGCCACGCCGAGACCGAGCATCGTCAGGAACGCCCAGCTTGCCGCCGGCAGCCTCTCGCGCCCGTTTGCCGCCCGGCGCGGCGCCTCCGGCATCGCGTCACGGCCGTACACCGCCACCAGCGCCACGCCGCAGACCACGCCGAACAGCATCGCCGCGCGCCAGCCGAGGGTGAGCGCGACGGCGGCGCCGGTGGCGAAATTGGCGGTGATGGCGCAGGCATAGGTGACAGCGCCGGCCTCGGCGAAGGCCTGATCGCGCGCGCCGCCATGGATCTGCGCCACCAGCCCGCCCATGACGCCGGGGATCATGCCCCCGGTCAACCCGATCAGCCCGCAGCCGGCGATGCTGACGGCCGCTGTCGGTGCCACGCAGATCAGCAACATGCCGGCGACCGAGCCGGCCACCGCGAGCAGGAACGCCCCGCGCCGCCCCAGGGTCGCGACGATACGCTCGGTGAGCAGCCCGGCCGCGATCATGCCGGCGGCGATGGCGCTGGCGTGCAGGCTGACGGTGCGATAGCTCAGCCCCAGCTCATCACGCAGCGAGGGGATGATGTTGCCCTGGATGTTGATGATGAAGGTGAAGAACCCGCTCAGCAGGAAGCTGTACCAGGTCAGCCGGGTCCGAATCAGGCGCATGGGCGCCGTTCTAGCGCCCTTTCCAGACCGGCGCGCGCTTTTCCGCAAACGCGCGCGGGCCTTCCAACTGGTCCTCGCTGGCGTACAGGGTCGCGACCGTCGGCAAGCCGCGCGCGGCGATCCGGGCAAGCGCCGTCTGGAACGGCACCCCATCGGTCTCGCGCAGGACTTCCTTGATGGCGGCGAACACCAGCGGCGGACCCGATGCGAGCAGCGCCGCGATCTCCCGCGCACGTGCGAGCAGCCGGTCCGGGGCCACGACCTCGTTGACCAGACCCCAGTGCTTTGCCTCGGCGGCGTCCATCCAGCGGCCGGTCAGCAGCATGTCCATCGCCACATGGTACGGAATCCGGCGCGGCAGTTTCAGTGTCGCGGCATCGGCAAGCGTGCCCGCCTTGATCTCCGGCAGGCTGAAGCGCGCATCCTCGCTGGCCACGATCAGATCGGCGGACAGCGCGATCTCGAACCCACCGCCCACGCACATGCCATTGACGGCGGCGATCACCGGCTTGTTCAGGTTCGGCAGCGCCTGCAAGCCCCCGAACCCGCCGACACCGTAATCCGCGTCCGGCGGCTCGCCTTCGGCGGCAACTTTCAGATCCCAGCCGGCCGAAAAGAAGCGCGGATTGGCGCTGGCCAGGATCGCCACACGCAACGCCGGATCGTCCCTGAACCCGGCGAAGGTCTCGCCGAGCAGGCGCGATGTGGCGGCGTCGATGGCGTTGGCCTTGCCGCGCGAAAGGGTGACTTCCAGCACGGCGGCGCCATGGTCAACGTGGAACGGGGCATCGGTCATTCTGCGGTTCCTGCGAGACGGATCAGGGCATCGACGGCCACCGCGCCGTGGCCGGCGGGGCGGACGATGACGGGGTTGACATCGAGTTCGAGCAGCGTGTCCAGCGTGGCGAGCGCGTAGCGCTGGATGGCAAGGATGCAGTCCACCAGCGCATCGATGTCGCCCGCCGGCCTGCCGCGATGCCCGCCGAGCAATGTTGCGACCTTCAGCGTGGCGATGGCGGCGCGGATGTCTTCGTCGCTCGCCGGCAGCATCACGACGCTGGAGTCGGCCGCCAGTTCCACCAGCACGCCGCCCGAGCCGAGTAC
>JAKBCB010000095.1 GCA_021808185.1 Pseudomonadota bacterium | reverse complement strand
CTGTTCGGCTACACGGTCAAGCCGTTCCCGAGTCCGTTCGAGAGCGGTGAGGGCGGCGGCGGCGCGGTGCTGGGCGGGCTGGCCTCCCGGCACGAGATCGGCATGACGGCGGTGACGCTGGCGGTGTTGGCCATCGTGGCGGTGTTCTTCCGCTTCACCACGCTGGGGCTGGCGATGCGGGCCGCGGCGGTGAACCCGCAGGCGAGCCGGCTGGTCGGCATCCGCGTCGGCCGGACGCTGGCGCTGGGCTGGGGCATGGCGGCGGCGCTGGGTGCCGTGGCGGGGATGATGGTGGCGCCCGTCGTGTTCCTCGATCCCAACATGATGTCGGGCATCCTGCTGTACGCCTTCGCGGGCGCCTTGCTCGGCGGGATCGACAATCCGGCCGGCGCCGTGGTCGGCGGCTTCGCGGTCGGCGTGATCGAGAATCTCGGCGGGGCCTATCTGGTGGGCACCGACCTGAAGCTGACGCTGGCGCTGGCGATCATCGCGGCGGTGCTGGTGCTGCGCCCGGCCGGGCTGTTCGGGCGTGCCGTGGCGCGGCGGGTATGATGCGCCCGCTTGTGGCCGTGCTCGGCGGCGCCGCGCTGCTGCTGGCGCCGGCGTTCCTGCTGAGCGGCTATCACCTGTTCCAGTTGACCACCACGGCCGTCTATGCGGTCGCGGTGCTGGGCCTGGGAATGGTCACGACCACCGGGCAGATCTCGCTGGGTCATGGCGCGTTCTACGCCATCGGCGCCTACACGGCGGCGATTCTGATGGGGGCGTTCGACTGGCCGTACTGGGCGACGCTGCCGGTCGCGGGCGTGCTGTGTTTCGGCCTCGGCTTCGCGGTCGGCCTGCCGGCGGTGCGGCTGAGCGGGCCGTATCTCGCGCTGGTAACATTCGCGCTCGCCGTCGCCGTGCCGCAGATTCTGCGCGCCCGCGCGCTGGAGGCCTGGACCGGGGGCGCGCAGGGGCTTGTGCTGACCGCGCCGGATGCGCCGGCCTGGCTCGCGGTGTCGCAGGACCAGTTTCTCTATCTGATCTCGGTGGGCGTGGCGGTGCTGCTGTTCCTGGTCGCCCGCAACCTCCGGCGCGGGCGGCTGCTGCGCGCGATGCTGGCGGTGCGCGACCATCCGATGGCCGCACAGGCGGCAGGCATCGACGTGGCCCGGCTGAAGGTGCACGCCTTCGCCGTCAGCGCCGCGTTCACCGGGGTCGCGGGCGGGCTTGCCGCGATCGTGGTGCAGTTTGTCGCCCCGGACAGCTTTCCCGTGCAATTGTCCATCGCGCTGTTCGTCGGCCTTGTCGTTGGCGGCGCCGGCTCGCTGCCGGGGGCGGTGGTGGGCGCGCTGTTCCTGACCTTCGTGCCCAACTTGGCCGAGCAGGTCAGCAAGAGCGCCCCAGGTCTGGTTTACGGCGTGCTGCTGGTCGCGGCACTGTATGCGATGCCATCGGGGGCGGCGGGACTGGCGGCCCGGCTCCTCGCGCAATATCGCGCCAGAAAGGGAGGATGAGAGCATGTGGAACCGGCGAACCCTGCTGACATCGATCGCGGCCGCGACGCTGCTGCCGACATCCCGCGCCCGCGCCGAGGAGATGCCCGGCATCACCGACAAGGAAATCAAGATCGGCAACACCAACCCGCACAGCGGCCCCGCGTCGGCCTATGGCATGATCGCCAACACCGAGGTGGCGTTCTTCAAGATGGTCAACGACCGTGGCGGCATCGGCGGGCGGATGATTACGTATATCTCGCTCGACGACGGCTACAGCCCGCCGCGCACCGTGGAGCAGACGCGGCGGCTGGTGGAGCAGGAGGGGGTCGCCTTCATGTTCCAGGGCCTCGGCACGCCGCCGCAGACGGCAGTAAGGCAATACCTGAATGCCAAGAAGGTGCCGCAACTGTTCGTGGCGACAGGTGCGGACAAGTTCGGCGACCCGGAGCATTTCCCCTGGACCATGGGCTACAACCCCAGCTATCGGACCGAATCCGCCATCTACGGCAAGTATCTGCTGAAGCAAAAGCCGGACGCGAAGATCGCCGTGCTTTACCAGAACGACGATTTCGGCAAGGATTATCTTGCCGGATTGCGGCAAGGGCTGGGCGATGCCTATGCGAAGATGGTCATCAAGGAGGTCTCCTACGAGACCACCGATCCCACCATCGACAGCCAGGTGATTACCTTGCAGGGCTCCGGCGCCGATGTGCTGGTGACGGCGGCGACGCCGAAATGGGCGGCGCAGACCATCCGCAAGGTCGCGGACGTGGGCTGGAAGCCGTTGCATTTCATGAGCAACGTGTCGATCTCGGTCGGCTCGGTCATCACGCCCGCCGGGGCGGAGAAGGCCGCCGGCATGATCTCGGCGGCCTACGGCAAGGACCAGACCGATCCGCAATGGGCGCACGATCCGGGCATGACGGAATGGCGCGGCTTCATGAAGCAATACATGCCGGATGCGGACCTGACCGATCAGAACATCCCCTACGCCTATGCCGCCGCCGGCACGCTGATGCAGGTGCTGAAACAGTGCGGCGACAACCTCTCCCGCGCCAACATCATGAAGCAGGCGGCAAGCCTGACCGATCTGGAACTGCCGACGCTGCTGCCGGGAATCCGGATCAACACCAGCGCGGCCAACTTCCACCCGATCCGCTCGCTGCAATTGCAGCGTTGGACCGGCAAGGCGTGGGAGCTGTTCGGCTCGGTGATCTCGGCCTGACGGGCCGATGCGGCGGCCGGCCCCGACCTTGGACCTTGACCAAGGCGGGGCCGCACGCTTACCTCCCGCCCGGCGCCGATGCCCTGGGGCGCCGGGTTAGCACAGCGGTAGTGCAGCGGTTTTGTAAACCGAAGGCCGGGGGTTCGATCCCCTCACCCGGCACCACGGGCAGCCTTACCCCGGCTGGCGGCGCCCTCGCCAGAGCCGGGTGCGCGACAGGCGGGAATCCGCCAGCGCCATGCCCAGCGCGATGGCCGCACCGTAGATCACGAACTGGAACGCGGTGGACAGGCCCAGCATCTTCTCCGTCTGGCCGAGCTGGGTCAGGAACAGCGCCGCGCCCCCCACCGCGACCATGTTGCCGATGCCGCCGCTGATCGCCGTGCCGCCGAGCACGGCCGCGGCGATCGGGGCCAGCAGGTAAGGCTCGCCCACGCGCAGGGTCGGGTTGCGGATGAAGGCCGAGAGCAGGATGCCCGCGATGCCGTACAGCAGCGCCGCCACCGCGAAGGCGGCGATCTGGTAGGCGGCGACATTGACCCCGGCGATCCAGGCCGCGCGCGGGTTGGCCCCGACCGCCACGAAGCGCCTGCCGATCACCGCCTTGCTCAACCCCACGCTCAGCACGGCCACCAGCGCCGCCGCCACCCAGACCGAAGCGTTCAGGCCCAGCAGACGGGAATCGCCCCACGCCGCCATGCCGGGGGGCACACGCGCCTCCGCCGGCAGCGATTCACGGTACCACAGCGTGACGCCGCCGGTGATGGCGCCGATGGCCAGCGTCACGATCAGCGCGTTGAGTTGCAGCACCGCGACCAGCACGCCGTTGAGCACGCCGATCCCCAGCGCGCACAGCAACGCCACGGCCACCGCTGGCAGCAGATCGGCGTCCCGCCCGCCGGACACGCCGAGGATGAGCGTGCTCGACAGCGTGATAATCGCCGGCACCGATAGGTCGATGCCGCGCGACATCAGCACCAGCGCCTCGCCGGTGGCGGCGATGGCGAGGAAGGCCGCGAGCGGCACGATGGCCAGGAACGTCGAGGGCAGCAAACTGTTCGGCACCACCACCGCGCACAGCAGGATCAGTACGGCGAAGGCGATCCAGATCGCGGCGAAGCGCATCGGGACGCCCCCGAGCGGCGCGGGCTTGCGCGCGCTCATGACGCGCGCGCCATCGCGGCGGGCGCCACCCGGCGCGTCTGGCGCCGGGCCCAGAGGCGCGCGAGCGGCTGCCAGCCGGAGTTGAGGAACACCGCGAACAGCGTCAGCGCGCCGCTGGTGATGATGCCAGCGCCGGTGGTCATGCCGAGCAGGGTGACAATGTTGACCATGATGGTGAAGAACAGCGCGCCGAACAGCGCGCCCACGAACGAGCCGCGCCCGCCGCTGAGCCCGGCGCCGCCGAGCACGGAAGCGGCGATGCTGGTCAGCGTGTAGCCCGCGCCGATGACCGGGTGGCCGACACCGACCTCCGACGACAGGAACAGCCCGGCCAGGGCCGCGAGCGCGCCGGAGAGCAGGTAGGCGCGAAGCAGGACGAATCCGATGCGCACGCCGTTGCGGCTGGCGGCCTCGTGCCGGAAGCCGACGGCGCGCAGCTTCAGGCCGCTGCGCGTGGCATACAGCCACACATCGCCGGCGAACGCCGCCGCCAGCAGCACGAAGAACGACAGCGGCAGCCCGCCGACGCGCGTGGTGAGAAGCTCCATGAAATCGTCGCTGATCGGCCCGCCCGGCGAGGGGCGCAGGAACAGCGCGGCCCCTTGCAACACGCTGAGCATGGCGATGGTCGCGATCACCGGGTTGATGCCCACGACACGGATCAGCGCGCCGTTCGCAAGCCCTGTCGCGACACCCGCGAGCAGGCACAGCGCGACCCCCGCCACGATCGCGCCCGGATCGGCCTCCGCACCAATGACGAACGAGGCGAGCACGACCGTCAGGCTCATGATCGAGCCCACCGAAATGTCGAAGCCGCGCACCATCAGCACGTTGAACTGCGCCATCGTCACCAGCGCCAGGGGCGCGGTCGCGAGCAGGATGTGGCGGATGTTCAGCCCGGTCAGGAACACGTCCGTCTGCGATGCCGCGTAGGCGACGGTGGCAAGTGTCAGCAGCATCAGAAATGCCAGCGGCACCCACCATTGCCCGCTGCCGCCGGTGGAAACGCGCTGCCACGCGGCCAGCAGCCGGGACTCCGCCGGCTCCGCCGCCTGGACAGAAGCCGCGGCCTGCCTGGAGCGAAGGAAGGCGGAGACGATGCTTTCCTCGGTGATCGCGGCGCCCTGCAACTCGCGGATCACGCGCCCGCGCGAGAACACCAGCACGCGGTCGCAGATGCCGGCGAGTTCCATGGCGTCCGACGAATTGACCACGCAGGCGAGCCCGGCGTCGGTCTTGGCACGGATCGCGCGATAGATGTCGAAGCGGGCGTTGGCATCCACGCCCTGTGTCGGCTCGTCGATCAGCACCACGCGCGCGCCACGCAGGAAGGCGCGCGCCATCACGGCTTTCTGCTGATTGCCGCCCGAAAGATCGCTGATCGGCTGTTCCAGCGTGGGGGTGACGATGTTCAACTCGCTGGCCAGCACCCGCGCGCGCGCGGCCTCCCGCGGCGCGGAAACCAGCCCGCCCGAGGCGAAACTTTCCAGCACCTGTAATGTCATGTTCTCGCGCACGCCCAGGGCCGGGAAAATCGATTCGTGCGAACGGTCGGCGCTGAGCGAGAGGATGCCGGCGGCGAGCGCGTCGCGCGGCGAGGCGAGGCGGATCGGCGTGCCGTCGCGCAGGATCTCGCCGCTCGCCGGCTCCAGGCCCCCGAGCGCGCGGAGCGTCTCGCGCTGGCCATTGCCCTCGGCGCCAGCAAGGCCAAGGATCTCGCCGGCGCGCACATCCAGCGACACGTCGTGGAAGCCATGGCCGCTGAATCCGCGCGCCAACAGCGCCACATCCCTCGCGGCAACACCGCCGCGCGCGGGGTATTCCGCCTCGATCGGCCGTCCCACCATCAACGCGATCAGATCGTTCTCGGACAGCGTGGCGTCGATGTCGTACGTGCCCTGGCCCTGGCCATCGCGCAGGATGGTGACGCGGTCGGCCAGGGAGAGAATTTCCGGCAGGCGATGGCTGACATACACCACGGCGGTGCCCGCGGCGGCGATGCGGCGGACGATCGCGCTCAGCGTCTCGACGCCGGAGACATCGAGGCTCGATGTCGGTTCGTCCAGCAGCAGCACTTGCGGTACGCTGGCGAGCGCCTTGACGATTTCGAGGAACTGGCGCTGCGACGGCGAAAGATCGCCCACCCGCGCATCGGGCGAAATATCGAATGCGTACGGCTCCAGCACGCGCGCCGCCCAGGCGCGTTTGCCGGACATGGTGGCCCGACCGTCGAGCATCCCGAGCACGAGGTTTTCTGCCACCGTCAGTTCGCGTACCAGCGAATCATCCTGATACACGATAGCAAGTCCCAGCCGGCGCGCCCGCAGCGGATCGGCGGCGGCGAGGCGCTGGCCCATGATCGAGACATGCCCCTCATCCGGCGCCTTCGAGCCGCTGGCGATGCCGAGCAGCGTGCTTTTGCCCGAGCCGTTTTCGCCGAGCACGGCGTGCACCTCGCCCGGCCGGCATTCGAAGCGGACGCGATCGAGCGCCAGTACGCCCGGATAGCGCTTGGTGATCCCCGAGAGTTCGAGCGCGAGTGGCGCCATCGAGACTGGTCCTGATTGCTGCGCGGATGCTGGCCGAGACGCACGCGCGGACTGCCTGCCGCGCGTGCGCCGTTGTGTGCGAAGGCGGCCGGTCCGCTACTTCGCGAACATCGCCTGCAACATGCCGTTGTCCAGCAGCGTCGAGACCGAGGCGTCTTCCGGCAGCGCCGGATTGCACAGGCCCTTGACCACCTGCTTCATGCGGAACGGTACGTCGATGTGGGCGGGCACGGCCTTGCCCTCCTTCTTCATCATCGCCGCCGTCAGCGCAATGCGCGACTGGTAGTTCTGGCCAGACGAATAGAAAATCTTGAAGTTGGGATCGTTGATCTTCTCCCAATCGCAGAAGAGACCCTGCTCATCGGTGCGCAGCGCAACGATGACGTCGGGCTGCTTCTTGGCCGCCTGGTACGCGCGCAGACCGCCACGGAAGCCGTCGGCGTATTCATAGACCACGGCGCCGACGCTGCCATTCTGCGCCAGCGCGCTCGACATCGCCTCGAACGTGCCTTCCTGCGTCCAGTTGGTGTCAGCCTTGCCGAGCAGCTTGAGGTTGGCGAATTTTCCAAGTTCCGTGTCGGCGCATTTCTGCCATGTCGCACTCAGCGGATTGCCCGGCGTGCCGCCGAGTTCCAGCACCGTCGTCGGGTTCCGGGTTGCGTTCTTCGCCACGATGTCGATGAAGCCCTCGCCGAGTTTGCAGATGTTCTCGGCAATGCCGGCGAGGTAGTCCCGCCCGGGCTTGCCGCCGACATCGGTGCCGTTGTGCAGCGTCACCAGGATGCCGGCCTCCGTGGCTTCCTTCACCGTCGGCAGCAGGGCCGCGCCGGCGTCGGCGAAGCCCACGATGATGTCCACCTTCTGCGCGACATAGGCGCGCATGTCGGACACCGCCTTGGCCGCGTCGCCGCCGGCCGAGGTGTAAACGATCTTCTTGATCTCGGGATAGGTCAGCGCCTGGGCGATGAACTCCATCTTCGTGACCTGCCGCCACACGTTCTCGCCGAAGCCGTCGGCGTAGGCGACCGTCAACGTGCCGTGCCCGGTCTCGCAGGTGGATGCCTTCCAGCACTTCAGCGCCAGCGCCTTCTGTTCGGGCGTGAGATCGATGGCGGCGCGGCGGAACGCCTCGGCGACCACCGGCCCCGGATCGTCGGTGCTGCCGAGCGCCTTGGTGAGCAGAGCGTTGACATCCGCGGCATGCGCCGCCGGCGCGGCCAGCGCCAAGGCGGTGGCGGCGAGCAAGCCCCCCGCCAACACGCGCCATGATTTGCTTGGATTTTTCATTGTGGCCTCCCTGTATTGCAGTCTTCAGCGACGAGCGCGCGGGTTTACCCCGCGTTGAGCCACGGATAGCGGCCGGTATCCTTCCCCGCGTAGTCGGGATCGAGGTAGATGAAGCAGCGCTGGATCTTCCAGTCGCGGATCTCGAACACGTCGCACCACCGACCGGCGCCGCTCTCCGGCACGCCTGCGCGCCAAGGCCCGTCGCGATGCTCGCCGTGGCTGGTGCCTTCGCACACCACCAGATCGCTGCCGGAGAAGATCCAGTTGAAGTTCGAGTAGTGGTGCACGATCGATTTGATGGTGCCGCCGACATCGCCGAACAGCTTGCCGATCTGGTCGGTGCCAGTCGCCAGGCCCCATTTCGGGAAATAAACTTGCGCGTCGGTGGCAAACAGATCGAGGATCGAACCGCCGCTGGAAGTCACGCCGCCGTTGTCGAACGCCTTGAGATATTCGACGGCAACCGATTTTCTCTGCTCGTCGGTCATGGTTTGCATGGTCAGGGCCATGTGGGGTCTCCTTCGGGTTGCTGTGGTGTGGGTCGGGTTAGTTGACGGGTTCGCGGTGTGCCGCGTTCGCCGCGAGATAGGCAAAAGCGAGGAACGGCCCGAGCGTTGCCCCGCCGGCCCAGTAGGCGCGGGCCGAGGCGGACGCGACGCAATTTCCCGCGCCGTAAAGCCCCGGAATCGGCTCGCCCATCCGGTCCACCACCTGTCCGCGCGCGTTGGTGGCGGGGCCGCCCTTGGTGTCGAGGTTGCCGCCGGTCAGCAGCGCCGCGTAGTACGGTCCCTCGTCGCTGATCGGGTACATCGTCGGATTGGGTGCGCTTGGTGTTGCCGCCGTGGGGCCGTTGAACAGCAATTCCACCGGCCGTTCGCCGCGGCGGAAGTCGAGGTCTTTGCCTGCGCGCGCGAAACCGTTGAAGCGCGCGATGGTGGCGCGCAGGTTCGCCGCGAAGTCCTCCGACGTGCGCATCCCGCCGATGACGCTGCTGTACTGTGCCATGCGCGCGCCGATCGCCGCCGCAAGTTCCTCCAGCGTGCGGCCGGAAATCACGTGCGCGGCATCGGCGCCGGGCGGGACGATGAAGCGGCCGTATTCATCGCTCGCGGAATGCTCCTGGCTGCGCCGGTCCCAGACGGCGATCAGCACGAGGTTCGGATACTCGCACTTTGCCGGATCCCACTGGAAGAACGCCTGCGCGGATTCGTTGTACGCGAGTTTCTCGTTGGTGACGCGCCGACCATTCTTGTCCACGTAGATCATCGAATCGCCGGAAGGCGAGAACGTACCGATCAGACCGGGGTCTTGCTGCAACGCCTTTTCTAGGACGATCGGACACATCCAGGCATAGTTCATATTGCGCAGCTCGGCGCCGACGGCCGCGCCGATATGTACGAAGTCGCCTTCGTTGGTGCGCGCGGCACAGCCGCCAAGCACCGGCGCGCTGAGGTGGTTCTTGCGCATCTCGACATTGTGGGTGAATCCGCCGGTGGCGAAGATCACGCCTTTGCGCGCCTTCAGCGCGATGTGGCCGCCATCCGCGCGGGTCGCCACCACGCCGATCACGCGGCCCCGCGCGTCCTGCACCACGCGCTGCACCCGGTGCGCGGTGCGCACGCCGATGCCGTCGCGCGCGGCTGCCGCCAGCATGGTGCGGATCGCCACCTTGCCGCCATCCGACATCGTCTCGCACGCATCCTTGGGCAACAGCACGCGCCCGGTGGGCGCCTTGTCCTCGGGAATTTCCGCCCAGTAGTCGGGCACCGCCGCGCAATGGCGGTATTCCAGCGCGCCCTTGTTGGCGAGCAGTTCCGTGGCCACCGAGGCGTTGTCGTAGATCGCTTCGTAGGCCTCGTATTCCCACTCGCTCATGCCGAACCGGGGATGGTCCGGATCGTACTGCTCGGGGCGAGACAGGCGCGCCATGTAGCGCAGGCAATCCTCGCGCCGATCCTCGATCCCCAGGGCGCGCATCGGTTCGTTGTTGGGCACCCAGTACCAGAACGCGGCCTTCTGCGTCGTCCCACCCGGCGCGTCGGCCTTTTCCAGCACCAGTACGTTGTTGCCGAGCCAGCGCGCGAACAGCGCCGCCGCGAGGCCCACGCCGCCGGCGCCGGCCACGATGATGTCGAATTCCTCGTCGAACCGCTCGGGCATCGCCGGGCGCGGCGATTGGCGCTCGATATGGGTCACGGACACACCTCCCTCGTTCGGGCGACTCTGTTCGGTCGCCTTGCGCATTGCTGTGGCCAGACCCTGTCCGCGCCGGGTTCTGGCGTCTTTCAGAAACCTGCGCGGTTACAGAATCCTGCGGACCAAGTGCCGATTTAATCGTCCGTTAGGCGAACAAGCGTGCGTCAGACGGATTTTTTGATTGTGTTTTGCCGTCGCCGATGGTCTGTTTGCACTCGGGGAGTTTCCGTCCGGGA
>JAKBCB010000094.1 GCA_021808185.1 Pseudomonadota bacterium | reverse complement strand
CGGCTTGGTCTTGTACCAGCCGCCGGCGAACGCGGCATCGGCGGTCAGCGCCGCCTTCACACCCTCCAGGAACACGAAATTGTGCCGCGAGCATTTCGCCGAGCCGCAGAACGGCGCGATCCGCTCTACCATGTCCGGATACAGCGCGCCCCAGTGGAAGGTTTGCAGCGCGCCCATCGACCACCCGGTGACGAGCGGGAGACGTTCGATGCCGAATTTCTCGGTGACCAGCCGGTGCTGCGCGCGGACGTTGTCGTAGGCGGTGACGTTGGGGAAGCGTGGGCCGTTGTACGGCTCCGGCGTGTTGCTCGGCGAGGAGGACAGCCCGTTGCCGATCATGTTCGGGATGATGATGAAGTACTTGGCGGGATCGAGCGCCATGCCCGCGCCGATCAGCCATTCGTTGGCGTCGTGCTGCCCGGAATACCAGGTCGGGTACACGATGGCGTTGTCCTTCGCCGCGTTTAGCGTACCGAACGTCTTGTACGCCAGCTTGCAGCCGCGGATCGTGGCGCCGCCTTGCAGCACCAGGTCGCCGAGGTCAAAAATCTCGTAATCCATTTGGGTTTCCCTCCGGCCGCGCGGCACGAGGCCGCGCGGCATTGCGTGTGGCAAGTCTAGGCGGTTTGGGTGGCGGGCTTGGAGACGGCGGACAGCACCGCGTAGGCGATGCCGCCGACGACCATCGAGCTGATCGCCGTCGAATATTGCGGCGCCAGGTTCTCGACCGCGAAGCCGACCGCCGAACCGATGGCCCAGGCAACGAAGGCCATCGGCCGATAGTCGGCGTCCATCTTCGCGCCGGGGCGGGCCACGTACTGGTCAACCAGGATGATGGCGCCGATCGGCGGCACCACGACGCCCAGCAGGCTGAGCCACTGGATGAAAAATGCCCAGATATTGCCGGCGGCGACGACGATGCCGATGACGCCGAGGATCACGGCGGCAAGGCGCATGTGCGTGCCGACAATGCGCGACCAGCCGGTTGCCGAGTTATACAGGCAGTGCGAGCAGACCGAGCCCAGGTTGAGATACAGGAACACGAATGCAAGCACGCTCAGCCAGCCGAGCTGCATGTGGTTCATGTAGCCGAACATGTTGTCGGCACCAAAGGGGTTGGCGTTCGGCACCGCGAGTGCCGCCGTCATCACGCCGCCGACCAGCATGGCGACGACGTTGGCGAACGGGAAGGCGCTGAAGGTGGCGAGGAAGGAGTCGCGCGGTGTCTTGGCCCAGCGATTGAAGTCGGCGGTAACGGTCCCGGCGTCGATGAACAACGCGATAACCACGGTCAAGCCGACGCCCATCGACATGGACGCGACGCCGTTGTTTCCCGGGTAAGCCATGATGGCGGCCCAGGTGGTGGTGCTGGCCGCGTCCGCCGCCACCCAAACGCCGAGGATGACGAACAGCGGGATGGACACGAGCCCGATGTAGTGCAGCCCGCGCACGCCGACAAAGGTGATGCCGATATAAAGCAGCCCGGCGATGACCGTCATCAGCACATAGCTTAGTCCGTAGGTGCCGCTGACCAGCGCGCCGGTGATGCCGGTCTGCACGGCGTACCATCCGAGCAGCAACGTGGAGAGCAGGCCCGAGGCAAGCACGTAGCCTTTCTTGCCGAACACCACGCTGGCGAGCAGCGCGAAGTTCACGCCGCGCCGCGTGCCGAGGATGCCCAGCGCGCCGACATAGGCCAGCATGATCAGGTTGCCGATGATCATCGCGGTCAGCGCGTGGCTGAAGCCCATGCCGAGCACGAGAATCGAACCGGTCATGGCGCCCGTGATGATCATCGGGAAGCCGGCCCATACGAGCGTGACCGAGAACAGACTGCGCCGCGCCACCGCCGGCACGGGCTCATGTTCGTATTCGTTGCCGAGTAGGTGATCGACCTGTTCTTCGGCGTCTTCGAGTTTGGAGTGATGCGGCATTGATCCAGCCATCGAGAATCCCCCTGATTATTGGCGCAGGCACGGTGCTGGGCAGCGGCAACAAAAAAAGCCCTCCGATCCGCATTCCGTTACACGGAATGCGGATCGGAGGGCTGCACTGCCCAGCGGTCGGTGGCGTCGCTGCCACCGATAACTCTCACTTCACCCTATCTCTGCTGCCCGAGCCTTTCAAGGTGGGATTCCGGTGCGATCACCCAGATGACCGTTTGGGAACGGTCGGGCAGGCGGGGTGCGGGTTTACCGAGGCGAGGATCATCAGCGTGCCGCGCGAACACGAAGCTGGATCGCCCCGGGTTTAGCGTCCCCTCAGGCCCGGCCTTGCCGCATTGTTGCTACAGCCGATCTTCCCGCGGCCACGGCCAACCTCGGTCAAATCCCGCAATAGCGGTCGCGGATCGTCGGATCGGCCAGCAGGATGCCGCTTGCGCCCTCATGGACCACCCGGCCCTGATCGAGCACATAGGCGCGATCGGAGATTTCCAGCGCCAGCTCAACATTCTGCTCGACCAGAAGCAGCGTTGTGCCGCCGCGTCGCAGGTCCAGGAACAGGTCGGCCATCTCATCCACCAGGGCGGGCATGATCCCTTCGGAGGGTTCATCCAAAAGGATCATTTTCGGCCGTGACAGCAGCGCCCGCGCGATGGCGAGCATCTGCTGCTCGCCGCCGGACATGGTAATCGCCTCCTGCTCGAACCGCTCGCCGAGGCGGGGAAAACGCCGCGCCATTTCGTCGATGGCGCGGCCCTCCTCCGCCGCGCCGGCACCCGCCGCAAGCAGGCCGAGCCGCAGATTTTCCCGCACCGTCAGCCCGGGCACGATCCGCCGCTCCTCGGGGACATAGCCGAGGCCGGCCGCGAACCGGGCATGGGACGGGCGCGGGCCGATCTCCGCGCCGTCGAACCGCACCGTGCCGGTGCGCTTTGCCACCAGCCCCATCGCTGCGCGGATGGTCGTGGTCTTGCCGACACCGTTGCGGCCGATCAGGGCCACGATTTCGCCGCGTCCGACGTGCAGGCTGACGCCTTGCAGGACATGCGCCGGGCCGTACCAGGCATTGAGATCGGTGATTGCGAGCAGCGGCTCAGCCACGGCCAGATCTGCCTTCGCCGAGATAGACCCGGCGCACCTCGGGATGCACGCGGATGTCGTCGGGCGAGCCGGACGCCAGCAGGCGCCCTTGATGCAGCACGACGATCCGCTCGGCGAGGCCCATGACCAGCTTCATCTTGTGTTCAACCAGCAGCACAGTGCGTTCGGTGGCGAGGCGGGCGATGAGGTCCATCATCTCCTTGGTTTCTTCCGGGCTCATCCCCGCCGTCGGCTCGTCGAGCAGCAGCAGTTTCGGGCGGCCGGCGAGCGCGACCGCGATTTCCAGCGCCCGCTGCTCCCCATGCGCGAGGCGGGATGCCGGGCGTGATCGGCGCGCCAGCAGCCCGACCTGCGCCAGGGCCGCATCCGCTTCCTCGACCAGCGCGCGGTAGTGCGAGCGGCCGCGCCACAGGTCGCGCCGTGCCGGGGCGTGCACCGCCTGGCAGGCGACGCGAACGTTCTCATGCGCTGTCAGTTCTGGAAACAGGCTGGTGATCTGGTAGGAGCGCGCGATACCCATGCGGGCAAAGCGGAATTGCGCCTGTCCGGCAATGTCGGCGCCCTCCAGCCGGATGCGCCCGCTGCTGGGTGTCGCGGCGCCCGACAGCAGCGCGAAAAACGTGCTCTTTCCGGCGCCGTTCGGTCCGATGATCGCGGTGAGCCGTCCGCGCGTGAACGCCACGCTGACATCAGCCAGTGCCACGAAACCGCCGTAGCGCTTGCCTAGCCCTTCGGCCGCGAGGACTGTGTCGGCGCTCGCCGATGACTCAAGTGGCGGAACCGGCTGCCTCATGCGCGCCGATCCGCGCGCCAGGCGACGAGCGTCCCCCATGCTCCGCGCGGCAGGAACAGCACGGCGAGGATGAAGATTGCGCCGACGAACAACTGCCAGTGCGAGGTCCAGAGCGAGAAGCTGTCCTCGATCAGCAGGAAGATCGCGGCACCGACGAACGGGCCGAGGAACGTGCCGGCGCCACCCAGCAGCGCCATCATGACCGCGAGGCCGGAAGTCTGGTAATACAGCGTGTCAATCGGCACGATTGACAGATGCAGCGCATCCAACGCCCCCGCCAGCCCGCAAACGAGGCCGGATAGGGTGAACGCCATCAGCTTCATGCGGCGCACGTCGTAGCCGCAGGCCTGCGCGCGGCCCTCATTCTCACGAATCGCCTCGATGGTCGCGCCGAACGGCGAGTTGAGCAGGCGCGATATCGCCCATAACGCGGCGGTGACGAAGCCAAAGATGACGTAGTATTTGATCGTCGGGTCAAGGAAGTTCAGGGACAGCGGGCCGATCCGCAAGCTGCTGACCGTCAGCCCGCGCAGCCCGTTCTCACCGCCCGTCCAGCTTTCCGCCTGGAAGGCGACGTAATAGACGAGCTGAGCCAACGCCAGCGTGACCATACTGAAGTAGATGCCACGCGACCGGATCGACAGAGCGCCGATCAGCACGGCCAGTAGTCCTGAAGCTGCCACCCCGATCGCGATGGCGCCGAACCAGCCGACGCCGAACCGTGCGAGCGCGATCCCCGCGCCATAGGCGCCGGCGCCGAGAAAGGCGGCATGGCCGAAGGACAGCAGGCCCATGTAGCCGAACAGCAGATTGAAGCCGGTCGCATACAGGCCGTAGATCAGAATGTTCACCGCCAGCGCCTGCGATGGTGCGATCCACGGCAGCACCGCCAGCACGGCGGCAACCAGCGGCACGCGCCAGCGTTGCGCGCGTGTCGGCTCGTGTGCTTCGCTCCGTGCCGATGTCATCGCGCGAGGCCGCGGCCGAACAGTCCCTGCGGCCGGATCAACAGCACCAGCGTCATCAGCGCGAACATGGAGATGGTGGACATCTCCGGCATCCATAGCGCGGTGAGACTCACGACGATGCCCACCAGCATGCCGGCGATGGCGCCCCCCAGCAGCGATCCCATCCCACCAATGACGGTGACGACGAATGCCTCGACCAGAACCGCCACCCCCATTTCCGGATTGACGCTGCGCATCGGCGCGGCGAGCAGCCCGGCCAGCGCCGCAAGCCCGGTGCCCAGCCCGAACACCAGCAGCCAAACGCGGGCGATGTCGATGCCCAGAATCGACAGGATCTCCGGGTCCCGCGCACCGGCGCGAATGATCAGGCCGTATCGCGTGCGCGCCAGAAGTAGCCAGAGCAGCAGCAGGATCACCGCCGTCACCGCGATCACGAACAGCCGGTAGGCGGGGAAGTAGCCGAGCCCCCCGAGATCGATGCCGCCGGACAGCAGCGCGGGCGTCTCGAATGGCACGCCGTCGGTGCCGAATAGGATGCGCACAATCTCGACCAACACGTAGCCAAGGCCGAAGGTCAGCAGCAGCGGATAGTCGGGGCCACGGCCATAGAGCGGACGAATGAGTAGACGTTCGACACCCAAGCCCAGGGCGCCGATCAGCAGTGGCACGGCGGCCAGGGCCAGCCAGAAATTGCCGGTCAATGCAAGGAAGAACACACCCGCATAGGCGCCCGTCATGTAGAATGCGCCGTGCGCGAAATTGACGACGCCGAGCATTCCAAAGATGATCGACAACCCGGTTGACAGCAGCACGAACACTGCGCCCAGTGCCACGCCGGTGAACAGCTGGACGGCGATCAGGTCGATTTCCATCTAGCGTCCTTTCCCGGACGGTCCGAATTCATGTCTTGTGCCCGAGGTCGGCGCAGCTCCGCAGATTGGCTTCGCTGCCTTCCTCGATCGCCAGCACATCGAAGAGGTCCGCCGCGCTCTTCATCGCGGCTTTGGCTTTCGATTGCAGGATCAGCACCGACTGAATGGCCTGGTGGTCGCAGGCGCGCATCGTCTCGGGACCTTTGCAGGTATCGTAGTGGTAGCCTTCGAGTTCACGCACCACGGCGTCTGTCCCGACACCACCAGCGCGGCGCATCGCCTCCAGAACCAGACGCACGCCGCTGTAGCCGTAGGCGCCATAGTCGGAGGGGACCGCACCGTTGTTGGCGGCGCGATAGGCGTCGTTGAACGCCTTGGCCGACGGCACCCGGTCCTCGATCGTCCAGTAGTAGTTGGCCCCGCCGACGATCCCCTCGAACGCCTCGGGGCTGCCCGCGAGGCGCTGGTTGTAGAGCAGCACGGGCACGACGATGCGCGCCTGCCGCGTGATCCCGAAATCCACGGCCTGCTTGATCGAATTCGCCTGATCGCGGCCGAAATTGCAGATGCAGACGACGTCTGGCTTCACCGAGCGGAGCCGAGGCAGGAAGGTCGAGTAGTCGGCCGTGCCGAATGGATGTTTCTGCTCCAGCACGATCTCGACTCCGCCGATCGCGGCGGCGGCACGGCGGAAGCCGGCGGCCATTTCGTTGCCATAGGCGTAGTCGGCGAGCAGGATCGCCACTTTCATGCCGGGCTTGAACACGTGTCGCGCGACCGCGCCGGCCGTCATGTGCGGGTTCAGTGCCTCGTGGAAGGTGGTGCGGCCAAAGTCGCTGGCCTCGGTGATGGTGTCGGACTGGCTGATCGAGACGTACAGCATCCCGCGTGCCTTGGTGACTTCATTGACCGCGAGTTGCACCGAGGACGACAGCGACCCGACGATGCAGGCAACATGATCCTGCTCGATCAGTTCCAGCGTGCGCGTCGCCGCCTCGCCCGGGTTCAACTTGTCGTCCCGCACCAGCAGCTCCGCCTTTCGCCCGTTCAGCCCACCGGCGGCGTTGAATTGATCGACGGCAATCTGTGCGCAGCGAACCTGATCCTTCGCCTCGGCGCCGAATGGGCCGGTCAACGGCGTCGGGAAGCCGATGCGGATCGGCTCATCCGCCGCCCGCGCGGCGCGCAGCAACAGCGCCGGCGCCGCGAGTGCCGCGAGTCCGCCGCCCAGCACGGTCCGGCGATCCAGATCTGTCAGCGTCCTGCTCATGTGCCGTCTCTCCCGTGTGCTTCGTCTATTATTGACTTTGGCGCTGGATCTGTCCGAGCGCGGTCAGGATGCGTTGCGGTGTCAGCGGAATTTCCGTCAGCCGCGCGCCAAGAGGCGCCAGCGCATCGTTGACCGCATTGAGCACCGCTGCCGCGGCACCGGCCGTACCGGCTTCGCCCGCGCCCTTTGCGCCCAGTTGGCTATGCAGCGTCGGCGTCGTGACATGCGAGACATGGATGTCCGGCATCTCGCCCGCCATTGGCACCAGGTAGTCGGCCAGCGTCGCGTTCAGCAACTGCCCTTCCGGGGAGTAGATGCATTCCTCGAACAGCGCTCCGCCGATGCCCTGCACCACGCCACCGCGGATCTGCTCGTCCACCAGCAACGGGTTGATCAGCCGGCCGCAATCCTCGACGACCCAATGTCCGAGCAGGCGCACGAAGCCGGTCTCGATATCGACCTCGACATGGCTGGCCTGGATGCCGTTGGTGAAGGCAAAGGCTTGGCCGCGCGGCACATGATTGCGCGCGGCGGCAAGCTGTGGCTGCACGCCCGGCGGCAGTGTGTCGGGGCGGAAATGGGCGATGCGCGCCAGTTCCGCCACCGAGAGCCGCTCGCGTCCGTCGGTCGCGTCCACGATCAGACCATCGGCGATGTCCAGTGTCTCCGGCTGCGCCTGTAGGATCGCGGCGGCGAGGTCCAGAAGCTGCTGACGCAGGACGCGGCCGGTAATCAGCACCGCCTCACCGCCGATCGCTGCCCCGCGCGATGCCCAGGTGGCACCGCCGTACGGCGTCGTCTCGGTGTCGCCGGTAACCACGCGAACATGTTCCATCGGCACGCCGACCGCCGACGCCGCGATCTGCGCCATGATCGCTTCCGTACCCTGGCCCTGCTCGGTCACGCTGACCTGCACCCGCACCGCGCCGGAGGGGTCGAGCTGCATCACGCAGCCATCCTGTGCGGTGATATGCGCGCCGCCGACACCGTAGAAGGCGGGGCCGGGACTGGTGATCTCGATGAATACGGCCAAGCCGATGCCGCGGAAGACACCTTGCTCCCGCAACGTCTGTTGCTCACGCCGCAGGGACGCATAGTCGCAGGCGCGTTCCAGCGCATCGAGGCACTGGTGATGCGAGAGTCGCTCGAACACGTAGCCGGTCGGGGACGTGTAGGGATAGACATCGTCGGTCAGCAGGTTGCGCCGGCGCATTTCGATGGCATCGATCCCCACCGCCGCTGCCGCGCGATCGACCAGCGATTCTGTCACCGCGCAAGCGATCGGGTGGCCGACGGCGCGATACTGGCTCATCATCGCCTTGTTCTGGAACACCACCTTCAGCGTGCCGCGATAGGCCCGGTGGGCGTATGGGCCGCCCATCAGCCGCACCGCCTGGTTGCCCTCGACTGCGCTGGTGCGCGGATAGGCGGAGTAGGGGCCGATACCGGTGGTATCGTCCACCGCCATGGCGGTGATCGTCCCGTCGGCGGCGACCGCCATGCGCGCCCGCACCCGATGCGCGCGCGTGTGGATGTCGGCGACGAAGGATTCCAGCCGGTCGGCGACGAACTTCACTGGCCGGCGCAGCATGATACTGAGGGCCACGGTTGCCATCTCGTCGCCATAGACATGCAGCTTCATCCCGAAGCTGCCGCCGATATCGCGGGCAACGACGCGTACGTTCGCCTCCGGGATGGAAAAATGACGCGCATACACGTCCTGCATCTGATACGGCGTCTGCGTGGACTGATGCACCGTCAGACGGTTTTCACTCGCATCGTAATCAGCGAGGATCGTTCGCGCTTCCAACGTCACGGCGGTATGGCGATTGAAGACGAACTCGTCTTCCACCACCGCGTGCGCCGCTGCGAAGGCATCGTCCACGGCGCCATTTTCCAGCCGGAGCTGAAAGGCAAGATTGTCGCCCAGTGCGGAGTGGATCACCGGCGCACCCGGTGCCAGTGCCGCATCGATGTCGGTGACGGCGGGCAGTTCCTCGTAGTCGATGCGGATCAGATCGATCGCGTCTTCGGCGAGCGCCCGCGTCGCGGCCACCACCGCGACGATCGGTTCACCGAGCCACACCGCCCGGTCGATCGCCAGCGGGTGCTGCGGCGCGGATTTCAGCCCCGCGAAATGCGTCAGCACACCAACCCAGGGCGAGCAGACCGTGGCGATGTCGGCACCGGTTGCCACCAGTACAACCCCCGGCAGGGCGCGTGCTGCATCCAGGTCGATGCCGAGGATGCGCGCATGGGCGTAGGGGCTGCGCAGGAACGCAACATGCACGGTACGCGGAGGGCTCGGCAGATCGTCGGTGAACTGGCCGCGTCCTTCGACCAGCCGGCGCGCGTTCGGGCGCGGCACGCTGCGGCCGATATAGCTGTTCGGACGGTCGATTGCGCCGAGCGGGTCCATCAGGTCGGCCCCCGCCCGGCAAGCCGCGCAGCGGCATCCTCGATCGCGTCCACAATGGCGTGGTACCCGGTGCAGCGGCAGTAATTCCCGGAGATACGTTCGCGGATGTCGGCGCGGGAAGGGGTTGTCACCTCCCGCAGAAATTCGACCGCTGTCGCCAGCAGGCCCGGCGTGCAGAAGCCGCACTGCAACGCGTTGCGCGCCACGAACGCGCCTTGCAGCGCCGCCAGGGTCGGGTCGGCGGCATCCGTCAGCCCCTCGATCGTCTCGACGACGGCGCCGTCTGCTTGTACAGCCAGCACGAGGCATGCCCGCGCGGTCGCGCCATCGACGAACACGGTACAGGCACCGCAAACGCCGTGCTCGCAGCCCAGATGCGTGCCTGTCAGGCCGAGCCGCATGCGCAGCAGGTCGGCAAGGTGTGTCCGCGGCTCGACCGCCTGTGTGGTCACCTCGCCGTTGACGGATAGCGTGATGGTCACGGCCTCACTTGCCATTGTCTGCCCCCAGAAGCTGCGCCACCACGCGGCCCAGCAGAACGCGGGCCAAGTGCAGCCGCATGGCGGAGGACGCCTGCGGGTCGGTGGGTGGATCGAGGTCGGAGGCCAGCGCCTGTTGCGCGAGGCGAAGCCGCTCGGCATCCGGGATGGATTCGCTCGTCAGCACGTCCACCGCCGCACGGGCCAGCACCGGGCGCGTGCTCACGGAGAAGAACACTGGGGAAATCGCCGCGAATCGTGTCCGCCCCAAGATGGGCCGCGCATGGACGGCGAGGCCGACGAGCGCATAGTCGCCCTGGCGCCGTGCAAGTTCGGCGAAGCCC
>JAKBCB010000093.1 GCA_021808185.1 Pseudomonadota bacterium | reverse complement strand
CTCGGTGCGCATTTACGTCAAGGCGCTGGGCGCCTCCGCCCCCGGCATCACCGAGGGGCCGCCGGACCGGGTGGACATCGTCGTGACCGCGGCACCGGGGCCGGCGACGCAGACCGGCACGGTACCCACGCCCGCGCCGCCATCACCCGCGCCGCAACCGCCCACATTGGCGGCACCCTGGGGAGCGCGCCCGACCACCACGCAGACCGGGCAGCCGCCCACCGCGCCGGTGCCAACCCAGAAGGCCGATCCATGACGCGCCCGACTGTCTTTTTGCTCCGTATGCTGCTGTTCCTGGTCGCGGTCGCCGTGGTGGTCGGGCTGCTCTCCGGCGCGCTGTTCACCGCGTTCGCCAACAACCCGCTGCTCAACACGCTGATCGTCTCGGTGCTGGCGCTCGGCATCGGCTGGAACATCCGCCAGGTCATCCGCCTGACGCCCGAGGTGACGTGGCTGGAGACGTTCCAGCGCGCGCGCAACCGGCTCTCCGGCATTCCCGCGCCGAAGCTGCTGGCGCCGATGGCGGCGATGCTGGCCGCCCGCACCGCGAAGGGGCGCGACGGCCAGGAACGCTTCACCATCTCCGCCCCGGCGATGCGCTCGATGCTCGACAGCATCGCCTCGCGTCTCGACGAGTCGCGCGAACTCTCGCGCTACATGGTCGGGCTGCTGATCTTCCTCGGCCTGCTCGGCACGTTCTGGGGGCTGCTGCTGACCGTCTCCTCGGTCGGCGATGTCATTAATTCCATGTCGGTCGGCTCGGGTGACATCAACGCGCTGTTCGAGCAGCTTAAATCCGGCCTCGCCCGGCCGCTGAAGGGCATGGGCACGGCGTTCTCCTCCTCCATGCTCGGCCTCGCCGGCGCGCTGGTGCTGGGGTTTCTCGATCTGACCGCGGGCCAGGCGCAGAACCGCTTCTTCAACGAGTTGGAGGAATGGCTCGCGGGCCTCACCCGCGTCTCCTCCGGCGTGCTCGGCGGCGAGGGCGAAGGCTCGGTGCCCGTCTATGTCCAGGCATTGCTGGAGCAGACGGCGGAGAACATGGAAAACCTCCAGCGCATCCTTTCGCGCGGCGAGGACGGGCGGAAGGAAGCCAACGCCGCCGTGCTGAGCCTGACCGAGCGCATCGGCACGCTGTCGGACACCATGCGCGCCAACCAGCAACTCATGCTGCGCATCGCCGAAAGCCAGCAGACGCTGGCCCCCGCGCTGCAACGCCTGGGCGAGCGGCGGCAGGAGGCGGCGTTCGACGATGTCTCGCGCGCGCATCTGCGCAATATCGAACTGTATCTGCAACGGCTGCTGACCGAGAGCGAGCAGGGCCGCGCGCAGACCACGGCGGAAATCCGCAACGACATCCGCGTGCTGACACGCACCATCGCGGCCCTGTCCGAGGAACAGCCGCGATGAGCGGGGCGCGCTAGATGGCCCTGCGGCGGCGCGGCGGCCAGAACGAGGGTTTGAACGCCTGGCCCGGCTACGTGGACGCGCTGTCCACGCTGCTGATGGTGATCATTTTCGTTCTGCTGGTGTTCGTGCTGGCGCAGGCGTTCCTCAGCGTGACCCTCACCGGGCGGGATCAGGCGCTCGACCGGCTGAACCGGCAACTGGCCGAACTGTCCGACATGCTCGCGCTGGAAAAGGGCCGCTCCACGGAACTGCGCACCTCGATCGCGCAACTCGGCCGCGATTTGCAGACGGCCACGGCCACACGCGACAGCCTCACTCAGCAACTCGCCGCCTTGCGCGCCGACCAGGACAAGCTGCGCGCCGACCGCGACGCGCTGAAATCCGAACGCGACCGCCTCTCCGCCCGGCTGTCCGACGCCGATCTGCAAACCCAGTCGGCGCAGGCGCGCACCGCGCAGTTGCAGACCCAGTTGAGCGATGCCGAACGCCGCACCGACGCGAACGCGCAGGACGTGGCGACGACGGCCACGCAACTGGCCGACACGAAGCGCCAGCTTGCCGCCCTGCAAACCAGCCTGGACGAGATGAAGCGCGCGGCGGACGAGGCCAACCGCACCGTGAGGGCCGACAAGGCCACGATCGAGGCGAAACTCGCCGACCTCGCGCAACTCGCCGATCAGGTGCGCAACCTCACAGCCCTGCGCGACGAGCTGGAGAAGAAGGCCGAGGACGCCGCCGTGCGCGCCACCACCGAGGCGCAGCGGCGGGCCGCGATGGAAGCCGAACTGGCCGGGGAGAAGAAATTCTCCGACTCGGCCCGCGCGCAGATCGCGGCGATGACGGCGCAGATGGAGCAGTTGCGCGCGCAACTCGCCGTCATCTCGCACGCGCTCGATGTCTCGGAGTCCTCGGGCAAGGACAAGGACGCGCAGATCGCGAATCTTTCGTCGCGGCTGAACACGGCGCTGGCGCAGAAGGTCGAGGAGTTGCAGCGTTACCGCAGCGACTTCTTCGGCCGGCTGCGCGAGGTGCTGGCCAACCGCCCCGGCATCCAGATTGTCGGCGACCGCTTCGTGTTCCAGAGCGAGGTGCTGTTCCCGAAAGGCTCAGCCGATCTCTCGCCCGCCGGCATGGACCAGATGAACGACCTCGCCAGCACGCTGAAGGACATCGCCGCCGAGATTCCGCCCGACGTGAACTGGATCCTGCGCATCGACGGCCACGCCGACAAGCAGCCGATCAGTGGCGGCGCGTTCGCGAGCAACTGGGAATTGTCGTCCGAGCGCGCGATCAACGTGGCAAAGCTGCTGATCGCGGCGGGCATTCCGGCGAACCGCGTGGCCGCGACCGCGTTTTCCGACAACCAGCCGCTCGACCCGGCGGACACGCCGGAAGCCTACGCCAAGAACCGCCGCATCGAGATCCGGCTGACGGACCGCTGACGGCGCCCGAAGGGGGAAACGCCATGACCAAGACCGTCGTCATCACCGGTGCCACCGGCAGCATCGGGCGAAAATTGCGCGCGCACTTCGCCTCGCTCGGCTGGACGCTTCGGCTGCTCTGCCTCAACCCGTCGGGGGAGCGGGAAGTGCAGACGGCCGACCTCTCGACCTACGACGAAAGCTGGGCGCGTGCCTTCACCGGGGCGGACGCGGTGATCCACCTGGCCGGAATGCCCTCCCCGCTTGCCACCTGGGAGGAGGCGCAGCGGTTGAACATCGACATGACCCTGCATGTCGCGCGCGCGGCGCGGACGCATCGGGCGCGGCGGATCGTATTCGCCAGTTCCAACTGGGTCATGGCCGGCTACCGATTCGGCACCGAGCGCCTGACCACCGGCCTGCCGCCTCGCCCCCTGAACCCGTATGGCGTGTCCAAGCTGATCGGCGAGCGGATCGGCGCCTCGGCGGCGGCGGAGGGCGTGTCGTTCATCGCCTTGCGCATCGGCTACGCCCAGCACCGCCCCGGCAACCGCCCCGGCGCGCACATGGAATACGGCAGTTGGGGCCAACTGATGTGGCTGTCCGACCACGATCTGTGCCACGGCATGGAGCGCGCGGTGCTGGCCGAGGGCATCGACTTCGCGGTGCTCAATCTGATGAGCGACAATCCCGGGATGCGCTGGGACATCGAGACCACGCGGCGGCTGATCGGCTACGCACCGCGCGATGGCGCGGCAGCCGTGCTGACCGACGACATCCGCCGCCAGGAAGACGCGGCACGGCGGATGCGCGAGACGGAGGCGGCGCTGGCCCAGACGGTGATGGCGGCCGAGTGGTAGGCGCTAAGCGGCGCCCACCACGCGCTGCAAAACCGGCGCGAAATGCGCGAAGGGCGGCGTGACGGCATCCGGGTCTTTCGCCGCGTCGTCCCACAGCCGCGCCCGCACCGCCTCGCGGAAGAACGGGTTGCGCTCGAATTCCGCCACCTCGTCCGGCTCCATCGGCCCGCCCTGCAAGGCCAGCGTCGAAACCGACGCGGGCGAGAGCTTGGCGAAATAGCCGGGATCGGTGGCGCACAGATACCGCTTGGCCGCGACATGCAGGCGCACGCATTCCACCACGACAGGCGGGAAGAATGGCGCAAGCAGGGCCGCCCCGGCATCCTCGTGGAGATTGTCCACGCCGCGCTCGATGTAGTCGTCACCGAACTCGCCGGTGAAATGGCCGATGTCGTGCAGCAGCGCCGCCGCCACCAGCGCGTCCGGCGCCGCTTCCCGCTCCGCCGCCGCGGCAGCTTGCAACATGTGCTGTCGCATCGTCACCGCCTCGCCCAGATAGGCGTCGGCCCCGCGCCGGGTGAGGATGTCGGCGATGGTTGCAACGATGGTGGCTTTGGTCGGGGCGGTCATGCGCGGCGCTCCGTGGCGACTCCGCACGCGTAGCACGCGCGCCGGCGCGCTGTCAGGCCGCCGCCCGCGCCTGCCCTGCGCGGCTGCGCAGCATGGCCGCGAACGCCTCCATCACGCGGCGCATCTGCGCCGGCTTGTAGGGAAAGAGGTCGGGCGGGTCCATCAGGTGGATGATCGCCGCCGAGTCCGCCTCGAACAGCAGCAGCCGGCCGTCCGGCGCCTCGGCGCAGTCGATCTGGTGGTAGTCGAGCCCGACCCAGGCATCGACCGCCGCCAGCGCCGCGCGGTGGCGGGTGGCGAAGCCGGTGTCGAAGCTGGCGAAGGCTTCGGCCTCCAGCCCGCGCTTGTGCGCGCTGACCGACATCCCGGCGTTGAGGTAGTGCACCATCCAGTGCTCGGACGCCGCCATGTGGCAGACGAACGGCGCATGGTCGATGAACACCACGCGGTATTTGTGGAACAGCCCGTCCGGCGCGCGATAGTCGATGAACTCCGCGACAAAAAACGCGTCCGCCGCGCATTCCGCCAAGTATCCCGCCAGCGCCGCCGGCCCGTCGAGGAATTCCAGATCCTGCCCGGCATGGGAGCCGACGGGGCGTATCACCGCCGGATAGGCGATGCCCGCCGCCAGATCGGCGCGGGTGGCACGGGCGATGCGCGGGGTCTGCACGCCCGGCGTGGCGCGCAAGCCGTCCGCCACGCCGTCGCGCGTCAGGCACAGGCAACGCGCGGGGTCGTTCAGCACCGGGCGCGGCCAGAGCCGGAACAGCGGCGCGAGGCGGGCCAGCGTCGCCGGATCGGACTCGCTGACGGCGAAGAACGCCGCGTCGTGCTCCGGCATCTGCGCCGGCAGCGGCCGGCCCGGCCGCACGAACAGCAGGTCGAGCCGCACATCCAGATGCGCGGTGATGAAGTCGAGCGGCGTGTTCACCATCAGGTCGCCCGGCGCCATCAGCGCGAGCAGCCGCAGCGGCCGCTCGCTGTGCGGGGCGAAGCTTTCGGCCACGCGGAACAGCGCCGCGCGGTCGAGCGCCTGGGTCTGCAACGCCGCCGCCTGTTTGGCGCGGAAGCGCAACTGGTGGGCGAAGGCGCTGTCCAGTACCAGCGCCGCCGCCTCGGCCTCCGTCGCGGTCGGGCGGCTGATGAACGCGAGCAACTCGTCGAGCCCCCGCCCCTCGTAGGCGCGATGCGCGAGCGCGGCGGCGCCCTTGATCGGCGGCGGCGTCAGCGCGGGGTCGATGAGGGGGATGGCGTCCTGCACGCCCGCCAGTCTCGGGCGCGGGCATGAACGGGCGATGAATCGCCGCTACGTCGGCTGGCCCTCGACCTTCTTCTGCAACATCTCCAACCGGTCAAGCCCGCCCGGCGTGCGCGGGTCGATGTCGAGCGCGCGCCGCCACGCTTCCAGCGCGCCCGCCCAGTTGCCCTGCCGCTCGGCGATGTGGGACAGGCCCTGAAGGGCCGGGAAATGGCGCGGGTCGCGGCTCAGCGTCGCCTCGATGTCCTGGATCGCGCCGGCGAAGTCGCCCAGCGCCGCCTTCGCCGCCGCGCGGTGGTTGTAGCCCTCGGCATAGCTGGGCTCCAGCGCCAGCACCGCGTCGAAATCCGCGACCGCCTCCTCGTCGGCGTCGGCCTGCATCTCCCGCTCCCCGCGCGAAAGCAGCAGCACGGCGGCGGGCGAGGCTTCGCCCACCCACAGCGCGCGGATGCGCCCCTCCAGCATGGCGGCGGCGGTCTCGTCCGGGGCGGCCAGCAGCGCCTTGAACAGCCGGTCCAGTTCCGCCTTGTGCGCGTCCGGCTTCGCCTGCGCCAGCGCGGGTGCCGCAGCCAGGACGGCGCAGATCATCAGCGGGGCGAGCAGGCGCATGGCCGCATCCTCGCGCCGCGCGGGCGGCGGGTTCAAGCCCTTCCCGCCGGTTAGCCGGCGCGGGCGGCCAGAAGCGCGGGGCGGCGGGACAGCAACGCCGAGACCACGGCCAGCACCAGGGCCGCGCCGGCAAAGCCCGCCGCGAGCCACGGCAGCCCGCTATAGGCCACGCCCGCGCCGATCGCGATGCCGCCGGCCCACGCGCCGATGGCGTTGCCGAGGTTGAAGGCGCTCTGGTTCAGCGAGGACGCAAGGTTCGGCGCGTCGAACGCATGGTCCACCACGCGCGTCTGCAACGCGGCCCCCGGCGAGAAGCTGATCGCGCCCCACAGCAGCACGCACAGCACCGCAGGCAGCACCGCGTGGCTGGCGAAGGCCAGCGCGATGCCGGTGGCCGCGTAGACGGCGAAGATGCCGATCAACGCCGCCGTCTGCCGCCAGTCGGCCAGCCGCCCGCCGACCAGATTGCCGATGGTGATCCCGACCCCGAACAGCAGCAGCACGAACGTCACCTCGTGCGGCGACAGGCCGGTGACGTTCTCCAGCAGCGGGGTGATGTAGGTGAACACGCTGAACAGACTGGCCGAGCCGAGCACGCTCATGCTCATCGCCAGGACCACCTGCGGGCGGCGCAGCACGGAGAACTCGCGCAGCATCCGCACCGGCGCCACCTCCGCCTGGCGCGGCACCAGGGTGGCCACCGCGATGGCGGCGAGCACGCCGATCGGCACGATGGCCCAGAACGCCGCCCGCCACCCCGCCGCCTGCCCGAGCGCGGTCCCCAGCGGCACGCCGAAGATGTTGGCCAGCGTGAGTCCGGCAAACATCAGCGCGATCGCCCGGCTGCGCTGCGCGCGCGGCACGAGGCCGCTGGCCACCACCGCGCCGATGCCGAAGAACGCGCCATGGCACAGCGCCGTCAGGATGCGCGCCAGCAGCAGCAGCGTGTAGGTGGGCGCCACAGCGCACAGGAAATTGCCCAGAATGAACACGCCGAGCAGCACCAGCAGCGCCGATTTGCGCGGCAGCCGCGCCATGGCCAGCACCACCAGCGGCGCGCCCACGGTCACGCCCAGGGCGTAGCCGCTGACCAGCATCCCCGCGCTCGGGATGCTGACCGCGAGATCCCGCGACAGGTCAGGCAACAGCCCCATGATGATGAATTCCGTCGTGCCGATGCCGAACGAAGCGATGGCGAGAGCCAGGAGAGGCAACGGCATGGCAACGGCTTCCGACGGTGAGGTGAACCGTTTTACGGAAGCGTTATGGCGGATTCAAGGCAGCATGTTGCGGTGCACCGTCAGCGCCGGCGCGCGCCCCGGCGCCAGGGCAGCACCGCCAGCCCGGCGGCCAGCACCGCGAGGCTCGCGGGTTCCGGCGCGTGTGTCGGCGGGCCGGCGGTCTCGACCACGCTCACGTCATCGAAGCCGAACCAGCCCGGTGCATTGAGGAAGGTGAAGTGCAGGTCCGTTGTCGTGGCGGTGGCGACGACCGAACCGCCGTACTGCGTAAACACGTCGGTCTCCGGCGGCGAGGCGAGCGACGTGACCATCGTCCCCCCGCTGCCACCCCACTGCGCCGTGAACAGCCCGCCAGTCGCGTCCGCCTGATAAACATCGAGCCAGTAGGTGAACGAATACGTCGCGCCCACGATGGTGCTGACCGTTTGATCCAGCGTGGTGGTGTAGTCGTTGCCCGCGAACACGCCATAAGTGCCGGAATGCACGTCGTAGCTGAACGAATCGACACCGATGTTGATGGCCCCGCCGGTGCCCGTGGTGGTGCCGCCGACCGTCCAGCCGCTGAAATTGCCTGTCTCGAAACCTGGATTGTTCACGAGATTCGCTTGCGCGCCGGCGCTCCACGCTACCCCGGCCGCCACGACCATCGCGCCCGCCAGCCTTGCCTTCGGCATCGCCGTTCCCCTGCCCGCTTGTCGATTGGCAACCGTATGGCAACCATAGCGGTGATCGCGTGTCAAGTAACGGATGAAGTGAAGGGTCAACGGCGACTTTTTCATAAAAATCGTTTTTATGTTCTTGCGGCCAAAAATATTTGCTAGTGCGGCTTATCGTGCGATAGCGTCTGCCCACGCAAACAAGAGGGAGGCACGCGATGAAGAACTTCGTGCGGGCGGCGGCTGTTGTGGCGGCCGTGGGCTGGTCCTCGGGTGCCATGGCACAGCAATACTATTTGTCGGAAATCCTCACGCTCGGGACGAATTTCTGCCCGGTCGGAACGCTGCCCACCAACGGCGCGTTGCTACCGATCATCCAGAATACGCCGCTATTTTCGCTGATCGGGACCATGTACGGCGGCGATGGCGTAACGACCTTCGCGTTGCCGAATACCAAGCCGATCCTGACGCAAAACCGCGCGCCGCTCATGCAATGCATCGTGACCAGCGGCATTTTCCCGTCCCGTCCCTGAACCGGCTCGCGCGGCCTACTGAAAGCCGTAGGTCCGGGCCACACGCCGCCAATCCGCGGCCAGTGCGGCGCAGCTTGCCGCGTCGTCGGGATGGCGTTCCGCCTCGCGCGCGGCGGCCTGCCAGCCTTGCCGCATCCAGGCCGCAAGCTGCGCCGGCGACCCTGCCGCTCCGGCTTGCCGCCCCGGGTGCGGCGGCACCCGGGCCATCGCATCCAGCATCGCCGCGAGTTGCGCCCCGCCCGCCGCGCCGCTGTCGGGCAGCAGGCCGCGTTGCACGCACCCGTCGTACCGCACCGCCAGCCCGCCGACCGTGGCCCCGGTCGCCACGGCGCCTTGCTCGGCCGGCGAGGGCGGCGGCGGCGGCTCGGCGCGCGGCCCGGCGCGCTCCACCGGCGTCAGCACCTGGCGCCCCTCCGGTCCGTCCAGCACCACCTCGCCCGGCGTGATCGCACGGATCACGTAGCCGCCGATCGTCTCCCCCGGAGCCAGCACGAACAGCCGCCCCGCGTCATCGTCGCTGAAAATCGCGCTGGCCCCCCCAGGCCCGACGACGACGCCGCTCAGCCGCGGCAGCGCGGTGTCGGGCGCGGCGGCGAAAGACCGCATCGGCAGAAGCAGCAGGAGCAGCGCGATCCGGCGGGCAGCGCCGCGCATGGCCGCCTCGCCGCGCGGCCTAGGCGGCCGGGCGGGCCTTCACGCCCACCGGCTCCGGCCCGCCCGCCATCCAGTCGAGCAGTTCGATGGTGTGCAGCACCTTCGTCCCGCCGCCGGACAACTGGGTGATGCAGCCGATATTGCCGGCTGCCACCAGATCCGGCTTGGTGCGGCCGATATTCTCCAGCTTGCGCGCCCGCAGCCGGGTCGCGATGTCCGGTTGCAGGATGTTGTAAGTGCCGGCCGAGCCGCAGCACAGATGCCCCGGCCTTGCGCAGCAGCGCCTTCGGCTCGCCGGTGATCTTCTGGCCGTGTTGCAGGCTGCATGCCGCGTGGTAGGCGACCGTCAGCCCCGGCGCGTCGCGCGTCGGCGCGTAGTCCAGCCGCGTGAGCAACTCGGAGATATCGACGGCGAGCGCGGAAACCCGCTCCGCCCGCTCCCGCCACGCCTCGTCGGTGCGGAACATGAAGCCGTAATCCTTCACCGTCGTCCCGCAGCCGGACGTGTTGACCACGATGGCGTCCAGCCCCGCGCCCTCCGCCTCGGCGATCCAGCCGGCGATGGCGGCCTTGGCGCTCGCCGTCGCGGCGTCGTGGTGGCCCATGTGGTGCGTGAGCGCGCCGCAGCAGCCGACGCCTTGCGCCACCACTACTTCCACACCCATGCGCGTCAGCAGCCGGATGGTGGCGTCGTTGATGCCGGGGTCGAGCACTGGCTGAGCACAGCCCTCCAGCAGCGCCACGCGGGCACGCCGTGCGCCGACCGCCTTGTGGACCCGCGCGCCGGCCAGCGCGCTGGCCTTGGGTGCCGTGGCCGGGGCGAGGTTCAGCATGGCGCGGGCGCGGCGGAAGAACACGCCGCTGCCCGGCAGCGCCCCCGCGAACGGCCGCGCCAGCCGGGCGCCGAGCAGCGCCGCGCGCATCCGGCGCGGATGCGGGATGATCGCGGCCACCAGCCCGCGCATCAGCCGGTCCTGCCACGGGCGGCAGATC
>JAKBCB010000092.1 GCA_021808185.1 Pseudomonadota bacterium | reverse complement strand
GCACCGGAAGGGCCGACATGCGCATTGCGGGCCTGACCGGCCGGGCGCTATTCAGCGCCGGGTGACCCGTGCAACGATCCGCCAATGCGCCGTGCTCGTCGGCGGGCTTGGCAGCCGGCTCGGCGCGCTTGCCGCCGACCGCCCCAAGCCGTTGCTGCCCTGCGGCGACCGCCCGTTCCTGGCGTGGCTGCTGCGCGAGGTGGTGCGCTACGGGGTCGAGGATATCCTGCTGCTCGCTGGCCATTTGTCCGCCGAGGTGCAGGCCTCGCTCGCGGCTCTGGCGGCCACGCTGCCGGTGGCGGCGCGCATCGCCGTCAGCATCGAACCCGCGCCGGCCGGCACCGGCGGTGCGCTGTGGCACGCGCGGGACCGGCTCGACGAGCGGTTCCTGCTGCTGAACGGCGATTCGCTGCTCGACGCCAATCTCGCCCCCCTGCTCGCCGCCGCCGCCGGCGATGGGCCGGAGGTGCTCGGCCGCCTCGCCCTGCACCGTCTGGCCGACGCCTCCCGGTCCGGCGTGGTGGCAACCGAGGGCGAGCGGATCGCCGCGTTCCACGAACGCCCGCCGCCCGGCGTGTCGGGCGACATCAACGCCGGCATCTATGTGCTGCGCCGGGACATCGTGGCGGCGCTCGCGCCGGCGTGCTCGCTGGAGCGCGACGTGCTGCCGGCCCTCGCCGCGCGCGGCGCCCTGCGGGGGACGCGGTTGCCCGGCTGGTTCATCGACATCGGCATTCCCGCCGACCTCGCCCGCGCGCGCGCGGAGTTGCCGGCCCGGCTGCGCCGCCGCGCGCTGTTCCTGGACCGCGACGGCGTCATCAATCGCGACCACGGCTATGTCGGCAGCATCGAGCGGTTCGAGTGGACGCCGACCGCGCTTGCCGCGATCCGCGCCGCGAGCGACGCCGGCTGGCATGTCTTCGTCGTCACCAACCAGTCGGGTGTGGCGCGTGGCCTGTACGACGAGGCGGCGGTGCGCCACCTGCTCGCCTGGATGGCCGAGCAGGCGCGCCGCGCCGGCGGCACCATCGACGATGCGCGCTATTGCCCGTATCACCCGCAGGCGGTCGTCGCCGACTACCGGCGCGAGAGCGACTGGCGCAAGCCGGCACCGGGGATGCTGCTGGATCTGATCCGCGCCTGGGGCGTGGAGCCCTCGGCCAGCGTGCTGATCGGCGACCAGCCGAGCGACATCGCGGCGGCGGCGGCGGCCTGCGTGCCCGGGCATCTGTTCGACGGCGGCGACCTGCTGGCGCTGGTGCAAAAGCTGCTGCGTGCCGATGCCTTAGCGGATCGGCGGCTTGCGGGGGCGTAACATGCGGGCACAACGGCACGACGGGCGGGACGGCATGGGAGTGCGCAGCTTTGGCTAAGCCGACCAAGCAAGCGGGTGCTAGGCCCGCGCGCCGCCCCGCCGCCCCACCGCGCCCCGCCGCCCAGATGGCGCCGGGCCGGCCGGTGGTGCGGCTGAATGGCGGGCTCGACCGGGTTGACCCGGACGGCACGCTGCAAGGCTGGTCCTGGTCGCCGGACGAACCGGCGGTGCAACGCGCCGTGGCCGTCCTGATCGACGGGGTGGAGGCCGCGCGCTTCATGTGCGACCAGGAGCGCGCCGATCTGGTCAGCGCCGGCATCGGCAACGGCCGCCATGCCTTCCGCTTCGGGCTCGATCTCGGCCTGATGACGCCCGGCCAGCGCGTGACGGTGTCGCTGCGCGACCTGCGCACCGGCCAACCGCTCGGCGGCGGGGTCGAGGTGCAATGGCCGGACGCCACCCGCGCCGCGGACAAGCCGGGGGCGGCGGCTCAGGTGCCGACGCTGTCCGGCCATCTCGACCGTGTCTCCCGCGATGGCTGGGTCTCCGGCTGGTGCTGGTATCCGGACCGGCCGGGCGCGCATGTCGAACTCGCCGTGCTGGTGGATGACGAGCGCGTCGGCACCGTGCGCGCCGACGCGTTCCGCCCGGACCTGCAACAGGCCGGCATCGGCGACGGCACGCACGGCTTCAGCTTCGCGCTGCCCTACGCGGTGCTGGCCGACAAGGGCGCGCTGTCGATCGCGGTGCAGGAGGCCGGCACCGGGCGCAACCTGTCCGACCCGGTGACGGTGCGGCTCGGCCGCATGGCGGCGGCGGAGGAGCGCATCATCGACCTGGAACGGCAGGTGCGGCTGCTGCGCGGCCAGATCGACGAACTGGCGCAGCTCGGCGCGGCCCGCGACGAGGACCGCGCCGCGCGCGACCTGTTCCTGACGGTGGCCGAGTTCTTCGCCGATCTGGCCAAGGGCGGCCCCGGCCGTGGCGGCGCCGGCTTCGGTGCCGCCGGCCTCGCCGGCGCGCTGGAGGACGTGACCGCCCGCTACCCGGTGCTGACGCTGGCCGAGCCGGAGCGGCTGGCGGCCACCGTCGTGGTGCCGGCGACGGCCGGGTTCGAGACGATCTATCGCTGCCTCGCGGCCCTGCACGCGGCGGGCGTGGACCGCGCCGCAGACATCGTGCTGCTGGACGACGGCGCCCAGGGCGGTTCCGCGGCACTGATCCCGGCCGTGGTGCGCAACCTGCGCTACGTGCGCCTCGCGGATGGCAGCGGCCTCGTCGCCGGCCGCAACGAGGTCGCCCGCGCATCGCGCGCGCCGCTGCTCGCCTTCCTTGCCCCGCAGGCGCGCGTGCTGCCCGGCTGGCTCGACGAGATCGAGCAGACCTTCGCGCGCGAGGCGGAGGCCGCCGCCGTCGGCAGCCGCCTGGTGCGCGAGGACGGGCTGATCCAGCACGCGCTGCTGCTCGCCGAGCCGGACGGCGCGTTGCGCGACCCCGCGCATCTGGCGCCGTTCGACGCCGCCGAACACCGCTTCATGCGCCGTGCCGACGCGCTGCCGGGCCTGGCTTTCGCGGTGCGGCGGGCGGCGCTGCTCGCCGTGGACGGGTTCAGCCCGCTGTTCTCCCGCTTCGGCCACGCCGCCGCCGATCTCTGCGCGCGGCTGCGCGCGGCCGGGCGGACGGTGCTGTATCAGCCGCTCTCGGTCGCCGCATGGCCGACGCAAGGCACCCCCGACACGGACGGCGCGCCGCCGGACCCGGAGCTTCGGGACGAGGACTCGCTGCGCCTGCGTGCCCGCCTCGCACCCGCCGCCGCGCCCGCCGCCGGCTTCGTCGGCCATGCGCTGGTGATCGACGACGACCTGCCCCGCCCGGACCGCGACGCCGGTTCCATCGCCACCTTCGAGCAGATGGTGCTGCTGCGCCGCCTCGGCTGGCATGTCACCTTCTGCCCAGTGCACGCCCTGGCGATCGACCCCACCGCCGCCGAATTGCTGGCGCGCAATGGCATCGAGGTGGTGGGGCCGCCGGAATACGGGTCGGTGACGCAATATCTCCAGGCATTCGGCGCGGGCCTCGGGCTCGTGCAGGTGTACCGCCACGCCAACATGACGATGCTGCTCGACCGCCTGCGCGACCTCGCGCCGGAGGCGCGGATCGTGTTCGGCACCGCCGATCTGCACTTCCTGCGCGAGCAGCGCCGGGCGGAGCTGGCCGGCCGGACGCTGCCGGAGGCCGCGCGCGAGGAGGAAGTGCGCTGCATGCTGGCCACCGACGCCACCATCATCACCAGCGATCACGAGATGGACCTGCTCCGCCGCGACGTGCCGGCGGAGAAACTCGTGCTGCTGCGCTGGATCGAGCGGCCCCGCCCGATCGCGCGCCCGTTCGCCGAGCGCCGCGACATCTGCTTCATCGGCAACTACCAGCACCCGCCCAACCTCGACGGCGTGGAATGGTTCCTCTCCGAGGTGTTCCCGAAGGTGCGCAAGAAGCTGCCGGACGTGCGGCTGAAGCTCGCCGGCAGCGGGATGCCGGCCAGCCTGCGCGACTTCGCCGGGGACGGGGTGGAGATCGTCGGGTGGGTCGAGGATCTGGCCGACCTGTTCGCCACGGTGCGCCTGTCCGTGGCCCCCTTGCGCTTCGGCGCCGGGTTCAAGGGCAAGGTGGCGACCAGCCTTGCCTACGGGCTGCCGGTGGTGGGCTCGTCCATCTCGCTGGAGGGCACCGGGCTCGCCGATGGCGACGGCGTGCTGATGGCCGACACGCCGCAGGCATTCGCCGCTTCCGTGGTGCGGCTGCACGAGGATGCGGCGCTGTGGCAGGCGCAATCGGCGCGCGGTGTCGAACGTGTTACGGCCCTGTATTCGCCCGAGGCCGCGCTGGCGATCTGGAAGCGGCTGCTGATCCGCCTCGACCGCCCCGTTGCGCCATAACGGCGCCCACAGGACAACCATGTACACACTGTATTATTATCCCGGCAACGCCAGCCTGCTGCCGCACCTGCTGCTGCGCGAGATCGGCGCGCCGTTCGAGCTTGCTCTCGTCGATCGCGCCCGCAACGCGCAGCACGATCCCGACTATCTGAAGCTCAATCCGAACGGCCGCATCCCGGTGCTGATCGACGGCGACACGGTGCTGTTCGAGACCGCCGCCATTGCGCTGCATCTGTGCGACCGCCACCCGGAGGCGGGGCTGGCACCGCCGCTCGGCACGGCCGAGCGTGGGCAGTTCTACAAATGGATGGTGCACCTGACCAACACGCCGCAGGCCGAGTTCCGCGCCTGGTTCTACCCGCACGAACACGCCGACAGCGCCGAGGCGGCCGCGAGCGTCAAGCGCGTGGCCCAGACCCGGCTGGAGGGGATGTTCGAGCGCATCGCCGCCCAGTTGGACGGGCGCGACTGGCTGCTCGGGTCCGGCATGTCCGCCGCCGATTTTTTTCTACTCATGCTGGTCCGCTGGGGCCGCGCCATGCCGCACCCGCCGCGCGACCTTCCCGTGCTCGCTGCCCACGCGGCACGGGTTCTGGCGCGGCCGGCGGTACTGGCGACGTTCGCGGCGGAAGGTATCGCGGCGCCGTTCGTGTAGCCGGACACGCTTCCCCTTTTCGCCCCGCCGCTACGCCCGTCGCATCGCCCCCGCGGGCAGCCGCCGCCGCTTGAACAGCCGGCGGACTGCCGCCAGGACCGCGACCAGCAACCCCACCGCCAACGCCGCCACCGCCGGGCGCGGGCCGAACGTCAGGTCGAAATTGGCGTCGAAGACCATCCAGCCATTGACGCCGTTGCGCACCACGTACCAAGCGGTCTCGATCAGGGCCGAGAGCAGCCCGGCCCCCAGCGCGAAGCAGGGCAGGGGCCAGAGCCGGGTTTGGAACCGGCGTGGCACCAGCCGCCAGAACCCCAGCGCGAAGAACAGGCCGGCGAGAAAAATCATGTCCGAGACATCGGCCTTGGACTGGATGCCGTAATGGAGCAGCGCCAGCAGCGCGATCGGGAACACCAGCCGGTGCAGCCGCTTCCAGTCGCGGCCAAGGCTTTTCTGCCACGCATCGGTCGAGGTGATCGCCAGCGCCAGCAGCCCCGTCAGCGCGACGAACCCGATGGTCAGGTAGAAGCGAGACAGGATCTCCGTCGCCACCTTGAACAGGTTGCCCTTCTGATCGACGACATAGAGCGACAGATGCGCGACCGCGTAGCACGCCGCGGCAACCCCCAGCATCCGGCGCAGCATCACCACGCGGGGCCAATCCAGCACCGCGCGCGCGGGTGTGACGGCAAGCGTGATGACCAGCAGCCGGATCGCCCACAGCCCGGTGCCGTGGATCACCTCCGTCAGCGGGCGTGGCCCGAGAGCCTGCGCCCACCAGTTCGCCGCGAGCGACGCGCCGGGCCATGCCAGCAGCAGCAGGACCGCGATCTTCAGCGTCGAGATCCGCCCGGCCGGGTCGCGCAGGACGCCGACGAGCGGGGCGAGCGGGGAGAAGGTGGCGAGATGGCGCGGCATGGGCGATCCTGTCCTGTCGCGGGGAAGACTCTGGCCCCGCGCGGGCGTTACGCCAGGGGGGCGCAGTCGGATGCGTGGCCCCCGTCGCCGCCGAGTGCCCTTATTTCCGCGTGCAGTACCTCGGGGGGAATGGCGCGCCGCCACGTTGCCGGCTCGCCCACCGCGCGCGCGAGCAGGGTCTTGTATTCGTCGCGCGGGATCTCGACAGCGCCGAACTGCGCCAGATGGCGGGTGACGAACTGCGTGTCGAGCAGCCGGAAGCCGCCGAGGCGCAGCCGCGCCACCAGATGCACCAGCGCCACCTTGGAGGCATCGCGGGCGCGGCTGAACATGCTCTCGCCGAAGAACACGCCCCCGAGCACCACGCCGTACAGCCCGCCCACCAGCTTGCCGTCCTGCCAGGACTCGATCGAATGCGCGTGGCCGAGCCGGTGCAGATCGCCGAACAGCCGCTCGATCTCGGTGTTGATCCAGGTGTCCTCCCGCCCTGGCGCGGCGGTGGCGCAGGCGGCGATGGTGGCGGCGAAATCATGGTCCGCCACCACCTCGTAAGGGCCGCTGATCGCGGTACGGCGCAGCCGGCGCGGCAGATGGAAATTTTCCAGCGGCAAGATGCCGCGCTGCTCCGGGTCCAGCCAGTAGATCCGCTCGCCCGCGCGCGTCTCGGCCATCGGGAACAGGCCGGCGCGGTAGGCCCGCAACATCAGGTCCGGTGTGATCTCGAACGTGCGACGGGACATGGCGTCAAGTGTGCCGGATCGCGCGCGGCGAGGGAAGGCGGTGCCACGATGGCGCCGTCCGCCCTCGCCACTGTCAGGGCTGCGGATGCGCGCGATTGTAGGCGAGTTGGTCGGGAGTGAGGCGGAATCCGACATAGATCCGATACGAGTCGGCGGCCTTCGTCTTGCTGATCGGCAGCAGCAACTCGATATCATCGCCATGCAGCGAGGCGCGATCGACATTGGCGGCGAAATTCGGGGCGAAGGTGAAATCCTGCTCGCGCAGCACCGTGTCGCCCTGCATCAGCGCGACGAAATACGGGATCGGTGGGATGTTGGCCCCGGCGGCCGGCCCGCGCTGCACGTCGGCATTCACATTCAGCGTGGCGCTGATCGTGTTCGCCTTCACCTTCTGGCACTTGGCAGGAATGTCGGTGATACGCGCGCGCGAAATCAGCGCCGTGACATCCTGGCTGGCGCCGGTGAAGCTGGAGATATCACCCGCGTCCGGCACCAGCGCGAGCTTGGGGCAGACGGGCGCGAACTCGTCGTCCTTGGGGCCGCAGCCGCCGAGCAGCCCGGCCAACAGCGGCACCACCAGCCACGCGGCCGCGCCGAACCGGCGCGGCGGACGGGACGAAGGGGAAGGGGACGGCATGGCGGGCATCGGCAACTCCGCGACGTGATAGCTTCGTCATGATGTTAAGAACTGTGACCCGGGCGCATTGTCGGCGGCCGGGCGCGCGGGCATAGTGCGGCCAGCCTTGGCACGGGACAACATGCAACCGGACGACGCTGCCGCCACACTCGCCGCGCCCCAACGGGCGGAGTCCGCAAATCTTCCGGTGCTGACGGTGCGGCTGGCCAGCCCGCGCGGGTTCTGCGCCGGGGTGGATCGCGCCATCCGCATCGTCGAGGAGGCGCTGCGCCGCTACGGCACGCCGGTGTATGTGCGCCACGAAATCGTCCACAACCAGACCGTGGTCGCCGATCTGCGCGCCAAGGGCGCGGTGTTCGTCGATGAACTGGACTCCGTGCCGGCGGACGCGCCGGTGGTGTTCTCCGCCCATGGCGTGCCGAAATCCGTCCCCGCCGAGGCGGACCGCCGCAAGCTGCTGTATCTGGACGCCACCTGCCCGCTGGTCTCCAAGGTCCATCGTGAGGCCGAGCGGCACTTCGCCAATGGCTGCCACATCCTGCTGATCGGCCATGAAGGCCATCCGGAGGTCGAGGGCACCATCGGCCAGTTGCCAGCGGGCAGCATCTCGCTGGTGCAGACCGCACAGGACGCTGAACGTATCATCCCACCGCCTGGGCGGCTCGCCTTCATCACCCAGACCACGCTGAGCGTGGACGACACCGCCGACATGGTCGCCATCCTGCGGCGGCGCTTCCCCGGGCTGGAAGGCCCGAAGCGGGAGGACATCTGCTACGCCACCACCAACCGGCAGGCGGCGGTGAAGGCCATAGCACCGGGCGCCGATCTGGTGCTGGTGATCGGCTCGGCCAATTCGTCGAACTCGCAGCGCCTGCGCGAGGTGGCCGAGCGCTGCGGCGCCGCGCGCGCGCTGCTCATTCCCACCGAGGCCGCGCTGGACTGGTCGGTGCTGGACGGCGTGCGCACCCTGGGGCTGAGCGCCGGCGCCTCGGCCCCCGAGTCGCTGGTCGAGGCGCTGCTCGCCCGTCTCGCCACCCGCTACCGGTTGGAGATTGACGAGCGGCGCGTGACGGAAGAGGACGTCACCTTCAAGCTGCCGGCGCCGTTGGCGGAGGCGGCGCAAGCGGGCTGAAGGACGATCGCGCGCGATGGCTGTCTATACCGAAGTGACCGACGACGCGCTGCGCGCCTTCCTGCGCGAGTATGCCATCGGCGATCTGGTCGCGTTTCGCGGCATCGCCGAAGGGGTGGAGAACTCCAACTACTCGCTGAAGACATCGACCGGCGATTTCATTCTCACGCTGTACGAAAAGCGCGTGGACCCGGCGGAACTGCCCTGGTTCCTCGGCCTGATGGAGCATCTGGCCAAGCGCGGCATCGTCTGCCCGCTGCCGGTGGCCGGGCGCGACGGTGCCGCGCTGCGCATGCTGGCGGGGCGGCACGCGGCGATCACCACGTTTCTGCCCGGCGTGTGGCCGCGCCGGGTGCAACTGGAGCATTGCGCGCCGGTGGGTGCCGCGCTGGCGGCGCTGCACCGCGCGGGGGCCGACTACGCGCCGGAGCGGCGGAATGCGCTCGGCCCGTCCGGCTGGGCGCCGCTGCTGGCGCGTGGCCTCGCCGATGGCGGTGCCGCGGCCGATGCCGTGCATCCGGGCCTCGGCGCGGAACTGCAACGGGCGCTGGCGGGCATCCTCGCCGCATGGCCGGGGGCGCTGCCGCGCGGGCACATCCATGCCGACCTGTTTCCGGACAACGTGTTCTTCCTCGACGGCCGCCTGTCCGGGCTGATCGACTTCTATTTCGCCGCGACCGATCTGCTGGCCTACGATATCGCGGTCTGCCTGAACGCCTGGTGCTTCGAGCCGGATCTGTCGTTCAATGTCACCAAGGCGCGGGCGATGCTGCGCGCCTACGCCGCCACCCGCCCGCTCGCGGCCGCCGAACTGTCGGCGCTGCCGGTGCTGTGCCAGGGCGCGGCGATCCGCTTCGCGCTGACCCGGCTGTACGACTGGATCAACACCCCGCCCGGCGCGCTGGTGACACGGAAAGACCCGATGGAATATGTCCGCCGCCTGCGCTTCTTTCTCACCGCTCCGGACGTGTTCGCCGATGCCGTCTGAGGCGGCGGCGGGCGTCGTCGAGATCTGGACCGATGGCGGCTGCAAGCCCAACCCCGGGCCCGGCGGCTGGGCCGCCATCCTGCGCTTCGCCGGGGTGGAGAAGGAGCTTTCGGGGGCGGAGGCCAAGACCACCAACAACCGCATGGAACTGACCGCCGCCTGCGCCGCGCTGGAGACGCTGAAGCGCCCGTGCCGCGTGGTGCTGCACACCGACAGCGAATACGTGAAGAACGGCATCACCCGTTGGCACACCGGCTGGGTCCGCCGCAACTGGCGCAACGCGGCCGGCGACCCGGTGGCCAACATGGACCTGTGGCAGCGCCTGCTGGCCGCCGAGAAGCAGCATCAGGTGGACTGGAAATGGGTGCGCGGCCACGCCGGCGACCCGATGAACGAACGCGCCGACGTGCTGGCGACCCGGGCGCGGGAGGCGGCGGGGTAGGAGCAAGGCCGCACCGCATCGATCATGAGGGAAATTTCCTCACATAAAACTTGTAATTATCCTCATGGGCGCCTGTCGATCACGTGTGGCGTGGAATGCAAGGTGCGCCGCTGACCTACGAACAAAAATAACAGGGAAGAGGACATGACCCAAACTGGTAAGATCGCGCCGAGCGGCGCAGAGAGACGGATGCAAGGAAAATTAACCAATGAAGGCAGCGCCGGATAACCGACGCAAGGCCAGCTCCAAAACCCTTCCAGCCGGCGATCGGGACTGATTTTCCAGTCTCCGATGTCCCCAACATCGATGCCAGGACACGCGGTTTTCTTGCTCGTGGGTTGGCGGTTTTTGTTGGGGCCGGCGTCGCCATCTCCGGACTATACGGTCTGGCAACCGGAAACTTCCTGCCGCTGGAAACTGTCTGGGCCGTTGGCGGGCCGATTGTCGGCGCGATCGTAACCTACTACTCC